>CAJMPF010000091.1 GCA_905215195.1 uncultured bacterium
GGCGGCTCCTGTCGCCATGCCTGCCGCCGCACCGGAACCTGCCGCGCAGGCGCCTGCTGCCGCCCCGGAGCCTAAGGGCACCGAGGTGACCGCTCCCATGGTCGGCGTTTTCTATGCTGCCCCGGCGCCGGGCGACGAGCCGTTTGTGCACGTGGGCTCCAAGGTCAAGGCCGGCGAGACCCTCTGCATCATCGAGGCCATGAAGGTTCTCAACGAGGTGACGGCCGAGACGGATGGCGAGGTGCTCGAGATCTGCGTGGCCGACGGCGACCTCGTGGAGTTTGGCAGCTGCCTCATGAGAATCGGATAGGTGATATCCATGAACAAAGAAGAACTCAAGAAGCTGTTACCGCATCGCGAGCCGATGCTTTTGCTCGACGAGGCCGAGCTGGTGGGCGATGAGGCCCACGGCAAGATCACGATTACGGGCGACGAGTACTTTTTGCAGGGGCATTTTCCGGGAAACCCGGTTGTCCCCGGCGTGATTCAGTGCGAGATGCTCGCCCAGAACTGCTGCGTGCTGCTGATGGGCGATGAGGAGGCGCGCGGCGCGACGCCGTTCTACACGAGTCTGGACAAGGTGCGCTTTAAGCGTCCGGTGCGCCCGGGCGACACGGTTGATCTGGTGTGCTCCATCACGCGTGCGCGCGGGCCGTTCCGCTTTGCGACGGGTATTGCGAGCGTCAACGGTGAGGTTTGCTGCCGCGCCGATATGTCTTTTGCACTCATGCACGAAAGTTAAGGAAGGCTTCATGTTCGACAAAGTGCTCATCGCCAACCGCGGCGAAGTCGCGGTCCGTGTTATCCGCGCGTGCCGCGATATGGGCATCAAAACCGTCGCCGTTTATTCCACGGCCGATGCGGACGCGCTGCACGTGCAGCTTGCCGACGAGGCATATTGCATCGGCGGCCCGCGTCTTGCCGAGAGTTACCTCAACGACGACGCTGTGCTCACCTGTGCCGTGAAGTCGGGGGCAAAGGCAATTCATCCCGGCTATGGCTTTTTCTCCGAGAAGGCGAGCTTCGTACGCGACTGCGACAAGTATGGCCTAGCGTTTGTCGGTCCTTCGGCCGAGGTGATCGACAGCATGGGCGACAAGGACGCCGCACGTCGAACGGCTGCCGCGGCGGGCGTGCCCATCGTGCCGGGATGCGATTTGCTCAAAAGTCCCGAGGAGGCGACGGCCGAGGCCGAGCGCATTGGCTGCCCCGTGCTTATTAAGGCGCGTGCAGGTGGCGGCGGTCGCGGTATTCGCAAGGTCGACCGCGTGGAAGACGCGGCAAAGGCCTTTATTGAAGCACGTGCCGAGGGTGAGGCCGTTTTTGGCGACGGCGAGTGCTACATGGAGAAGTTCGTCGCGCCGGCGCATCACGTTGAGGTGCAGATTATGGCCGATAAGCAGGGCCATGTGTTTTCGCTCGGCGAGCGCGAGTGCTCGGTGCAGCGCCGCAACCAAAAGCTGATCGAGGAGAGTCCCGCGCCGTGCCTCGACGGACACGACGACATCCGTGCTCGCATGCACAAGGCGGCGCGTGACCTGGCTCGTGCCGTTGGCTATGAGGGCGCCGGTACCATCGAGTTCCTGTATTCGGACGACGGCAATTTCTACTTTATGGAAATGAACACGCGCTTGCAGGTGGAGCATTCGGTTACGGAGTTTGTGACCGATACCGACTTGGGCGCGTGGCAGCCGGCCAGCCTCTGCCCTTTGAGCAGGAGGACATGCCGGTCCGCAACCACGCCATGGAGTGCCGCATCAATGCCGAGACGCCGGACTTTCTGCCGTCATGCGGAACGGTCACCGCGTTGCGTGTGCCGGGCGGTCCGCGCGTGCGCTGGGATTCCGCCATGTTTACCGGCGCGAACGTTCCGCCGTACTACGACTCCATGCTCGGCAAGCTCATCGTGTGTGCGCCCACGCGCGACGGTGCCATTCGCAAGATGCGCTCGGCCCTGGGCGAGCTTGTGATCGAGGGCGTGAGCGAAAACAGCGAGCTTCAGCTCGACGTGCTGGCAAACGACGAGTTCTTGTCGGGCATGTATCACACCGATCTGATGGGGCATCTCTATGCTGATGAATAGAAAAGCGAAGACGGTCAACGTCCTCGAGGGGCCGATGACCGAGTCGTGCGCCGAGTTTCCCGCGCGCCACGTGTTTATCAAGTGCCCGGAGTGCCGTCGCGTGATCGATGAGGCACGCCTGCACGACAACCTCGAGGTCTGCCCTCGTTGCGGCAAACACTTTCGCGTGAGCGGTCGCGCGCGCATGCGCATGACGGTCGACGAGGGCACGTTTGAGGAATGGGATGCCAATCTGGCGTCGGAGGACTTCCTCTCGTTTCCCGGCTATGCCGACAAGCTTAAGAGCGTGAGCGAGCGTTCGGGCGAGCGCGATGCCGTTGTATGCGGCAGGGGCAAAATCTGCGGTTGCGATACGGCACTCTTCTTTATGGACGCCAACTTTATGATGGGCTCGATGGGTTCCGTGGTGGGCGAGAGGATCTGTCGCACATTTGAGCGTGCGACCGAGCTGGGATTGCCAGTTGTCGGCTTTACCGTTTCGGGCGGTGCTCGCATGCAAGAGGGTGTGACATCGCTTATGCAGATGGCCAAGATTTCTGCGGCGGTTAGGCGCCATAGCGAGGCGGGCGGCCTGTATATCACGGTGCTCACCGACCCCACGACCGGAGGCGTAACCGCGAGCTTTGCCATGGAGGGCGACATTATCCTGGCCGAGCCCGATGCCCTGACGGCATTTGCCGGCCCGCGCGTGATCGAGCAGAACATGCACAAGCGCCTGCCCAAGGGATTCCAGCGCTCCGAGTTTTTGCTGGAGCACGGCTTTTGCGATGCCGTTGTTCCGCGTGGCGAGATTGCGCTCACGGTAGGCGAGCTGCTGGCGCTGCACGAAGGGCACGCACCCGGCCTGGGGGCACCGCACGAGATTGTGCATACGGGTCGCCGCGGCAAAAAGCTGGGACACTTGTTCAAGCGCTCGACGGCACCAAAAACCGCGCTCGAGATTGTCAAGCAGACCCGCTCGGCAGATCGCGCCACGGCGGGCGAGATGATTTCGCTGGGCCTGGATGGGTTTGTGGAGCTGCACGGCGACCGTTACTTTGGCGACGACGCCGCTGTGGTGGCTGGCATTGGCTGGAAAGACGGACGCCCCGTAACGGTCATCGCCATCGAGCGCGGCACCACGACCAAAGAGCGTATGCGCCGCAACTTTGGCATGGCACATCCCGAGGGTTATCGCAAAGCGCGTCGCCTTATGCGTCAGGCCGAAAAGTTTGGTCGACCGGTTCTGTGCCTGGTCGATACTTCGGGCGCGTTTTGCGGCATCGGTGCCGAGGAGCGTGGCCAGGGCGAGGCGATTGCCCAGAATCTCATGGAGATGAGCGGCCTTAAGACGCCGATTGTCTCGGTGGTGACAGGCGAGGGCGGCTCCGGTGGCGCGCTGGCGCTGTCCGTGGCCGACCGCATCCTGATGCTCTCGAGCTCGGCCTATTCGGTCGTGAGCCCCGAGGCCTGTGCGTCGATCCTGTGGAAGGATACCGAGCGCGCGAATGAGGCCGCCGAGGCGCTGAAGCTCACGGCCCCCGATCTGTTGGCGCTCGGCATCATCGATGGCATTGTCGACGATAGGGGCCTGTCGCATGAGGAGATCGCCGGTGCCGTCATGTCCTCGGCATTTGATGCCTTCGATACGCTTGGGCAGCTCGACGACGCGACCCTCACAAACCTCCGCTACGAAAAGTACCGCGCAATCGGTCACTACCGCACGATGTGACAAAGGGACAGTCCACATGTCACATTGGGAAAGGCGTTCCATGCCTCAAGTTTCTAACACCTCGTTTACAACGACGGTTTCATCAAACGCCATGGCTGTGGTGGACTATCTGTCCAAAAGCATGATGTCGGCGCTGCCGTTTATTGTCTGCGCGGCGTTGTTCCGCACCGTCGCCGTCATTATGGGCGAAGGCATGCTGGGCCTGTGGTCTGCCGATTCCGAAATCTATCGCCTGTTCTACAGTTGGCTCTATAACGCCGGCTACTACTTTTTGCCCGTTTATCTTGGTTGGGCGGCCGCCCGCCAGCTCGGTTGCTCGGAGCAGCTGGGCATGATGCTGGGCGGCGTATTGATTGCGCCCGATCTGCTTAAGCTCGTCGATGCCGTATCGACGACGGGGGCATCGATGACTTCCGTGTATGGCCTGCTTCCCGCGCCGGTCAACGATTACACGACGACTGTTATTCCGGTTCTCATTTCGGTGCCCGTGCTATGGCGAGTGGAGTGTTTCTTTCAGCGCGTTATCCCTAAGGCCGTGGCGTTTTCGTTCGTTCCGTTTGCGACCATGCTTGTCATGGTTCCGGTTTCGCTGTGTATTACGGCGCCGGCGGGCAGCTATCTGGGCATGTTGTTGGGCCAGCTTATGTTTATGCTTGGCAATTCCGGTGGCATCGTGTCGCTGCTCACGCTCATGGGGCTTGCCGCGGGCTGGGAGTTCCTTAAGATCGCGGGCGTCAGCAACGTTGTCCTATCGCTCGCCTATGCACAGTTTATGAGTGTGGGAACGGATTCGTGCATTCTGATCGCCGCGACGATGGCAACGTTCGCCGTTTGGGGTATGCCCTTTGGCGCGTCGCTCCGCGTTGCGGATAAGGGCGAGAAGGGACTCATGCTGGGCTATTCGATCTCGGGTGTTCTTGGCGGCGTAAGCGAGCCGGCGCTGTACGGTTGCGGCTTTAAATATGGCAGGTGCCTGACGTGCATGGCCATTGGCGGCGCCGTCGGAGGCCTTGTTGCGGCCGTGGGCCACGTTACGGCCTATACCATCGGCATGACGAATGTCCTCATGGTCATTGGCTTTGCCACGGGCGGCATTTCGAACCTTCTGTGGTGCTGCGTTGCCGGTGGCACGGCATTTGCGGTGTCTGCGGCGCTGAGCTACTGCTTTGGCGTGGTGCCGGCGAAGGGACAGACGACGGGGGACGGAGCCGATTCGCCCGAAACAGTGGCGAGCGCTGCTGAAGTAAGCGCATAAACCTGTGCGACAAAAGGACGATTCTTTTGTCATGCTCCAAGGCCGTGGCCCGTGTGGGCGCGGCCTTTTTGTATCTGGGGGACAAAGTGGCTACACTACAATCCGTTTGAGCAATAGATATATAGGTAGTACCGTGGGGGCGGATGCAGATGGTCGAGTGGATAGTTAAGCGCGCGCAGGGCGATCGTGCGTGTGTGGGCACGTTAGCGGGCATGGTGTGTATTGTCGCCAATGTGGCGCTTTGTGCTGCGAAGGGCGCAATTGGTGTGCTGTCGGGATCGGTTTCGATTGTGGCGGATGCCATGAACAACCTGTCCGATGCCAGCTCGAATATCGTGAGCGTGCTGGGCTTTAAGCTGGCGAGCAAGCCGGCCGACCCCGAGCATCCTTACGGCCACGGTCGCTATGAGTATCTCTCGGGATTGGTCGTGGCGGCGCTCGTGCTGCTGATTGGCGTTGAGCTGGTGAAGTCCTCGGTTGAGCGCGTCATCCACCCCGAACCTGTCGAGTTCTCGCTTGCCCTGGTGGCAGTTCTCGTGCTTTCGATGGTTGTTAAGCTGTGGATGGCGGCCCTCAACCAAAAGCTCGGAGATCGCATTGAGTCCGAGACGTTGCATGCGACCGCGCAGGATTCCAAGAACGATGTTCTTGCCACGGGCGCCGTACTGGCGTGCGCAATTGTTTCGCAGGCGACGGGCATCAACCTTGACGCTTGGGTCGGCCTTGCCGTTGGTGCCTATATTGGCTGGAGCGGCTTTGAACTCATCCAGGATACGGTGAGCCCGCTTTTGGGACAGACGCCCGATCCTAAGCTGGTCAAGCACATTCGAGACAAGATCATGAGCTATCCCGGCGTTTTGGGCGTTCACGATCTGATGGTTCACGACTATGGCCCGGGCAGGAAGTTCGCAAGCGCTCACGCCGAGATGGCGGCCGAAGCCAGCCCGATGGAAAGTCACGACACGCTCGATAACATCGAGCAGGCGTTTAGGAACGAAGACGGCATGATTGTCACGCTCCATTACGACCCCATCGTGACCGACGATCCCAAGGTGGCGAGCATGCGTTTACGCATTAACGCCATGGCCCAACAGATCGATAGCCGCCTTTCGATTCACGATCTGCGCTGTGTGCCGGGTCCCACGCACACCAACGTGATCTTTGACTGCGTGCGTCCCTCGGATCTGCAAATGAGTGCCGAGGACCTAAAGCACGAGTTGGCACAACGGGTCGAATCGGAATATCCCAAGTCGGTTGCCAAGATTACGATCGACGAGGACTATGTAGGCCATACCCACGAGTAGGGCTGCGCCTGCAAAGCAAGCTATACAGAAGGGGAGAATATGAAGCGTCTATATCTACTCCGCCACGGCCAGACAGAATTCAACGTTAAAAAGCTGGTCCAGGGTCGCTGCGATTCACCGCTCACCGATTTGGGCCGTCAGCAAGCCGGGATGGCAGCCGCATGGCTCAAAGCCCACAACGTCGTTCCCGACAAAGTGGCCTCATCACCCTTAGGCCGAGCCATGGACACAGCTCAGCTCGTCGCATGCGAGCTCCTCGGCCCGGACGCAGCAGTCGAGCCCTGCGAAGGCATCATCGAGCGCTGCTACGGCACCTTCGAAGAAGGGCCCCACGATGCCCTTCCCACCGACGTCTGGGATCCGGGCGAGGACCTGGTCCCCTTCGGAGGAGAGGGAAGCAAAGCGTTGCAAGAACGCATGGTAGCCACCCTCACCAATCTCATGGGCGCCGAGGGCATAGAAACCCTCCTAGCAGTAAGCCACGGCAGCGCCAGCCGCCAATTCATCAAGGCTGCAGCCCCAGAGGGCTTCGAGCTCCCAGCAAAACTCCCCAACTGCGCCATCATGATCTTCGATTTTGACGAAGCAAAGCCACAAGCAGAAGG
>CAJMPF010000092.1 GCA_905215195.1 uncultured bacterium
GCGATAACCAGGATAGCGCCGTCCATCTGAGCAGCACCGGTGATCATGTTCTTGACGTAGTCAGCGTGGCCCGGGCAGTCAACGTGAGCGTAGTGACGGGCAGCAGTCTCGTACTCGACGTGGGAGACGGAGATCGTAATGCCGCGCTCGCGCTCCTCGGGAGCCTTGTCGATGTTCTCGAACGCAGTGAAGTCAGCCTTGCAGCCCTCGGTCTCGGAGAGAACCTTGGTGATGGCAGCGGTCAGCGTGGTCTTGCCGTGGTCGACGTGACCAATGGTGCCGATGTTAACATGCGGCTTAGTGCGCTCAAACTTCTCTTTGGCCATAAAGCCCTCCTCTAAACAGGTCGTCCCCGGACGGGACTTTGCCTTTATACCATAGTGGCCTCTCAACATACTATTGAGAAGCCACCGTGTTACCTATGGTAGCGGTGACTGGATTCGAACCAGTGACGCCACGGGTAGGAACCGTGTGCTCTAAACAACTGAGCTACACCGCCGGATGGAGCCTGCAACCAGACTTGAACTGGTGACCTCTTCGTTACCAACGAAGTGCTCTACCGACTGAGCTATACAGGCACTTGACGGGTGGGAGCTATAGGATTCGAACCTATGTAGGCAGAGCCAACGGGTTTACAGCCCGTCCCCATTAACCACTCGGGCAAACTCCCAATCGTTCAAGTATCCGCAGGTCCTTTGGTCTTTTGGACCGCCGCCCCCGCGAACGAAAAAGATAATACGATGCAACCTTGGGGGCTGTCAACGAAAACCTCTAGATACACGGTGCCGGGCGTATCTATATAGCCATGACCTGCGATTTTGTTGAGTTTGGATATGAAGGACAGTGGTTTTGGATACTGAGGTGACGTTTCTCGAGGTAACACTTTGGTGTAGTAGAGTACACCTTCAGGATCGAACTTCGATAACGGCTTATTTGCACCTATATATAGGTCGAGATCGGGGCTGCCCAGACAGAAGATTGCTCTTCCCAGGCAAAATCGAGCGTGGATTTTCTTCCGTTTGAAATCGAGCGTGGATAATCTCCCACTTTGCCGTGCCATCGAATCCAAAGTGGCAGATTATCCACGCTCATTCACTAGGCGGAAGATTTTCCACGCTCGTGTGTCCGATAATCCACGCTCGGTCACGACAGTTAAACCCGGTCCGGCCTTTGTCTCGATCTGTAACATTTAGAGAACATTTTTTCCCTATCTGTTACAGATCGAGATGTTTCGCAGAGACCTCTGCTTACGTCTCATTCTGTAACAGCTAGAACGGTTTTCAGCCTCTTCGTGTTACAGATCGAGATGTTATCGGCCGTCCCTTGGCAATGTCTCGATCTGTAACTATAAGGAAGGTCTTCAGCCCACTCGTGTTGCGAATCGAGACAAACCTGAAGCTCGGTTGGCGCCAAACACGCTGACTTATCGACATAAATAGAAACGGGCCCTGTCCCACAAGGGAACAGAGCCCGAAACTCTCATGGAGCCAGTGACAGGAATCGAACCTGCAACCCACTGATTACATCGCTTTCCATTCTGGTTAATAGCGTCCATCTGCGACTATAGCGACCGTAACCTCGCCTTTTTCTTTCGTTTTCCGCTTATAGTCTCACTTGAGACGTCTCCGAAACAGTCAAATTGCACACTCATTGCACACGCGATTGCACACGGAGGGACAATGGAAGAGAAATACACCACCTCGTCTATTTATAAGTTTAAGGACGATCGCTGGCGCGCACAGTTCCCCTATTTGGAGAACGGCATCTGGCATAAGAAGACTCAGCTCTTGGAACATCGAGGGCGCGATAAAGGCAGAAGCCATAAGCATCGCGATGCCGCCATGCTCGAGGCCGAATCCATCCGCGCATCTCTCAATGAGAAGGCCACCGCAGAAGCAGCTAAACCCAAGGGGCTTGGTATCACCGTTTCAAAGCTCGTGACATGCTATATCGATATCGAGTGCGCGGACGTCGCGCGCTCCACGGCGACCGGATACCACGGCATGCTCCGCCGGAATATCGAACCGTATCTCGGTGATGTCCCATTGGAAGACCTTACGGAAGAGGATGTTCAGGAATGGATAACGGCGATCGCCTCAACCCACGCACGGTCCACCGCCTGCAATTCCCTACGGTTGTTACGAGGCTCGCTCAAATATGGAATGCGAAAGAAATGGATTGACGAAAACGTGGCCTCTTGGGCAAAAGTCCCCAAAAACGAAGGCGCGAACTACGGTCTACCGAATTCGCTTACAACCAAAGAGCGAACCAGGGTCTTGAACACTCTGAACGCCTCCATAGATATCCCAGCGATGCTTGCAGCCAAGATAGCGCTCTACACGGGATTGCGGCGCGGCGAGCTTTGCGCCCTGAAATGGAAAAACGTGGACTTTAAATCCTCAACGATCCGAGTCGAGGCCGCGATTGGGCACACAGATAACGAGTTCTATATCAAGGGCCCCAAGAGCATTAGCAGCCGGCGCGCTATCCCCAACTGCCCGAAAGACCTTATGAAAGACCTTGCGAAGCGCGAGGCCGACATGAAGTCCGAATGCGCGAATCTGGGCGTTGAGTTCAGCGACGAACTGTTTGTCCTCGGCTTTCCGGACGGCTCCTTCTTGAAACCGCCCAGGATCAACGACGCTTGGCGGGCCCTGGCAAAGGCCTTGAAGCTCCATGGTGTCTTGAACAAGAACACCGTCACCTTCCACGACCTCAGGCACAGTTTTGCAACGTACGCCGTTTCCAACGGAATCGACCCGAGGACTCTCGCAAGCCTCATGGGGCACTCGAAGGCGTCGATGACACTCGACAGATACGCCAGCGCCGACCCAGTAGCCACCGCATCGGCTATGAGAACTCTTGGACGCTTATATAAAGAGTGATTTGCTTCGTCGCAAGCAAAGAAGTCAACAGTGGCTCGGAGGCCCGGCTTTAACCGGGCCTTTTCTTGTTGCCTCGACCCTTCAACGTCTTTTTTGTCCATAGCGTCCGCCCTGCCCGTACTTTGACGAATGCCGGCAGCGGCGTGTCAGACTGCGAAATAAGAGAAATCGGCAAATTCCAGAAAGGAGACCGAAATGAAATTCAAAGAAAAGCGTATCGGAGTCGACGACTTCCGCAGTATGCCGGATATCGTCGATCCGCTGCCGGTCGCGTACCTGCTCGGCATCAGCGATCGCTCTGTCTACCGCCTCTGCCAGAACGGGACGTTCAAAGCCGTGAAGTGCGGCAAGTTATGGCGAATCAACCGCGACAGCGTGCTCAGCTATATCGGAGTCACTATCGACCGAACTGAATGCCCGTCAACCAACATCAATTAAAAACGACCATTACATGGGGTCCGAGAGGCCCCTCTTTGTTATAAGGAGGCCCTATGGTCGGAACTAAAACAGTCAGCGTGAAGCTCGATTCAAGGCTCTATACCGCCCTCAAGACGCGGGCCGAACTCAGCAACTCCAACATCAGCGACGAGATCCGCTCGCTCCTGCGCTCGGCGCTCGCCGCGGAGGGGCTCGACCTCTACGGCAACGAGGTCGCGGGCTTCATCCGCGGCGTCGTCGACGCCCGCATGGACGTCGCCGCACTCGACATCGAGCGCAAGCTCGACGCCACCGAGGACCGCATCGCCGCGGTCCTCTCGCGCCCCATGACTGCCGCCATCATGGCCGGCCTCATGTCGGCAGACGTCCTCAAGGCCTCCTACGCCTCGCTCGACGACGTCCCCGTCGCGGACATCTGGAAGAACTACCTCGCGCAGGCCGGCGAGCTCAGCCGCGCGGGCCTCGGCCGCATCGACGAGGTGAAGCTCCACGCGCGCGAGCGCGCCGATGGCTAGCCCGCCCGTCATCGTCAACCACTCCGTCGTCCGCGCGGGAGCGTCCGCGAGGGCGACCGCCGCAGGCCTGGCGGCATACGCCGGCACCCGCCGCGGCGTCGTCATCGAGGTAAGCGAGGCGGACGGCAGGAGGCTCGGCGTGGACGGCCTGGCCGCCTACGCCGCGAACAGGACCGGCTCGACGGGCGGCCTCTGGGGCGCGGACGGCCCGGTCGCCGTGGCGGAGGCCAGGCGTGCCATCGCCCAAAACGGCGGTGCGGTGCTCACCACCGTCGTCACGGTCCCGAACGACATCGCCCCAGCTGCCGGCCTCGACCGCCTGGACGCCTGGCAGGCGCTGGTGCGCTCCGAGTGGCCGAGGCTCTTCTCCGAGATGACCGGTGTGCCCGAGAGCCGCGTGGAGTTCTACGCGGCGATGCATGTCAACGGCACGAGCCACCACGTCCACATCCTCACGGTCGACCACGCGGGCGAGTGGGACGCGCTGCTCCCCAAGCGGAAGATGGAGGCGGCGCGGCTCGAGATCTCCTCGAAGGCCATGGCGCCGCTGCTGCGGGAGGCCTACATCGAGCGCGACCTCGCGAGGGAGGCCGCGCTGGACGCCGTCTCCCGCATCGACCGGAACCGTTTCGATATCGAGCTGCCGCCGGACGGAAGGATTGAGGCCGCCCACCTCAGGCGGTTTCACCCGGAGACGTCCGCCGCGCTGAGGGAGGCCCTCGACCGGGCGGCATCCGCCTCCCCCGAGCTCGCCGGCGCGCTGGACCGCCACGGGAAGGCGGTCGAGAGGTGCGCCGGCCTCAAGTGCCTGACCGGGGAGGCCCGAGACGCCTATGTTCGCAGGGTCGCCGCCGACCTCGGCCTCCGGTGCGAGAACGCGGCCCTGCGCGTCCTGGTACCCGACAGGACGCCGACTCGTGAGGAGATGCCGACGCGACGCGCCGCGCCCAGAACCGGCCCGGCGGTGGAGAGGCGGCGGGAGGCCGGCCTCGCCACCGAGGCCCGGGCCTGTATCCCGAAAAGGCGCCTTGAGGCAATCGGCCGAAAGGTCGCCCGCGGCCAGTCGATCGAACGCAACGACTTAAAGGGGTGCCCCACGGCGGAGCGGATCTTCCGGCAGGTGCCGTCGGCCGGCCCGGCCCTCGGACGCGCGGCCGCGATGACGGCCTTCATCGCAAGGGAGGCCACGCGGGACGCCGGTGGCCGCGACATGGGGGACGAGGCCGGAGAGAGGGTCCTGCGGCTCATCGCCTCGGCCCTGCGGATCCTGGCATCCGGCGGCACCGGGCCGTCGAGTGCCCCGACCGTGAAGATTGCGAACAGGATAGAAAGGACAATGAGAAGATGAAACCCAAATCCTTCAACCGCAACATGAGGAGGGAGCTCGCCGACACGCTGGCGGCCCACGCCGCCATCGCGACCGTCAGCGCGTGGGACTACGCGAGCTGGTGGATGGCATCGCTCGCCTCCGACCTCTCCACCCTGTTGCACTTGCAGGTTGGCGACCCGGGGGCCGAGCCCGACACCGTCCTCCGCAACCCGTTGGATACGCTCGCCGACACGTTGGCAACCGGGAAAGTGGGCGGGCTGCTGGCCGCGGTCGCAGCCGTCGCAGTCACCATCATGGTCCTCGGCCTCGTCTCGTGGGCACGTTCGTGGCTGAGGCTCCACGACGGGACGTTCGCCGGCGACCGCGCGCCCACGCGCACGCACGGGGACGCCTGGCTCGAGTCGAGGCCGTCCAGGGTCGCAAGGCGCTGTCCGCCGTGGGACGGGAAGGAGGCCGCGAGGGGGCTCGTTGCGGCCGGCTGCGTCGGCGGCGGGATCGCGATGGTCCCGGCCATCCACTGTCTCATAAGGGCGGGCAGCGGCGCAGGCAAGACGAGAAGGTCTCTTGCCGTCAGCGTGGCCGCCGCGATCGACCGCAACGCCCACGGGATCCCGACCTCCGTCATCGTCCACGACCCGAAGTCCGAGATCCGCGCATGGACCGAGCCGCTCGCCAGGAGGGCCGGGATGGAGGTCGTCGCCATTCGGCTCGACGAGCCCGTCAAGTCGGCGAGGTTCAACCCCCTCGACCGCGCTATCGCGGCACTCGGGACCGAGGGCGTCGCCGGTGCCGTGGCCGAGCTCCGCGAGCTGTCGTCCGCC
Organism: uncultured bacterium; assembly: GCA_905215195.1. GTDB lineage: Bacteria > Actinomycetota > Coriobacteriia > Coriobacteriales > Coriobacteriaceae > Collinsella. The sequence continues at coordinate 5,990 of CAJMPF010000092.1, forward strand.
ATCGTGCCCGATGCCTTCTCCTCTGGCCAGAGGTTCTTCACGGACGCCAGCCGCAACCTGCTGACCGGCCTCTGCCTGCTCGCGATAGCGGACGAGCGGATCCCCGACGGCGCGCGGAACCTCTCGACCGTGCTCGCGCTCCTGGAACCCCGCGACGGGAAGAGCGCCGTGAAGTCGCTGGAGGAGCTCGCCGCGGACCTGCCGGCGGGAAACCCGGCGCGCCAGTTCCTCCTCGTCGCCTCGTCGAACGGCGGCGGAGGGGAGGCCCTCGTCTCCACCGCGCGCAACTACCTCATGTCCTTCTGCGACGACGACGTCAGCCGAATGCTCTGGGACGGCGAGGTCGACCTCGCATCGGTCGGGCGCAAGCCCACCATCCTCTACATCGCCAGCGCGACGGACCGAGGGGACCGCGGCGCGCTCGTCTCGTGCATCTTCTCCCAGGCGCTGTCGGCGCTGCGCGAGACCGCGCGCCTGTCGGGCGGCAGGCTGCCGGCCGAGACCCTGCTCGCCATCGACGAAGGGTCCGGGATCCCCAAGATCCCCCGCCTCCTCGGCGATCTCGCGGAGGTCCGCAGCATCGGCCTGCACGTCGTCTTCGTGCTCCAGAACACCCGCCTGCTCGAGGCCCGGTGCGGCTACTCCAGGGCAGAGTCGGACGCGCTGCTGGCGCTGCTCGGCACCCAGGTCGTCCTCTCGGTAGAGTCCGTCGGCGAGGCGGAGGAGATCAGCAAGCGACTCGGCGACTACAGTGTCAAGACGACCGGGCAGAGCTCCACCAAGGGGACGCAGAGCTCCTCGTCCGGCAAGTCGTTCTCCGTGGCGCGCCGTCCGCTGATCACCCCGTCGGAGCTCATGGCCTGGAGCGCGCGCGAGAACGGCGCGCTCGTGATCGACGCGGAGGGACCGATGGCGCTCGCCAGCCGCGAC
>CAJMPF010000093.1 GCA_905215195.1 uncultured bacterium
GGAGGTCACCGTCGTCCTTTCGGGCGAGGGTGCCGACGAGCTGTTTGCCGGCTATGAGTGGTACGAGGACACCCCCGAGATGCGCACCTTTAAGAAGCGCGTGCCGCTCGGCGTACGTCGCGCCCTGGGCTCACTCGTTCAGCATCTCCCCTACTTTAAGGGCCACAACTTCCTGACGAAATGCGCCGAGGTTCCCGAGCGCTGGTATGTGGGTCAGGCAAAGGTGTTCGATCCCTCCGAGGTCGACGAGGTGCTCAAGCCCGCTTATGACACCGGCAAGAACGCCGCCGAGATGTGCGCCGAGTACTACAAGCAGGTTCCCAACTGCTGCGAGCTTTCCAAGAAACAGTATCTGGATATGAACATGTGGCTGCCGGGCTACATTCTGCTCAAGGCCGACAAAATGTGCATGGCGCATTCTCTGGAGCTTCGCGTCCCGTTCCTGGACAAGAAGGTCATGGAGTTTGCCGAGCACATTCCCGCCAACTACCGTGTTAACGAAGAAGGCTGCAAGCTCGTCCTGCGTCACGCCGCCAACCGCACGCTGCCCGACGAGTGGGCAACGCGCAAGAAGGTGGGCTTCCCTGTACCGGTCAAGTTCTGGCTGCGCGAGCAAAAGTATTACGACTACGTAAAGGAATACTTCACCGCACCGTGGGCTGCTGATTTCTTTGACACCGATGCGCTCATGAAACTGCTCGACGATCACTTTAAGGGCCGCGCGCTCAACCAGCGCAAGATCTATACCACGCTGACGTTCCTCATCTGGTACAAGCGCTTCTTTATCGACGAGAACAAGAGCACCGAAGTCGCCGCTTAGTTTTCGCTATGAATTAGCGGTGAACCACGCAGGGTTTCCGCTATACTCAATCACTGCGGGCGATTGGCGCAACGGTTAGCGCAGGTGCTTTACACGCACAAGGCTGGGGGTTCGAATCCCTCATCGCCCACCACTGATTTGATAGGCTCCCAGCAATGGGGGCCTTTCTTTTTTGTGCCCAGCGCATGGGATTCGAACCCTAAGGACCCCTTATTTCAAGGTCCGTGGCCAAATAATGGCAAAAATGAGTACTGTTACTAATTTTGTAGCAGCGGTTTTTGGGTTTCGCTGGGTAAATCTAGCCCTGAATCAGCGATTTGAAGCCTTTGCTAGCTGTTTTCCCATTAACATAACTGAACATGTGTGGTCTAACTAATCCTAGATAGTCGGTTTCATATGAGATTCAACTGGTAACAGTACTCATATTTGATGTTTTTTGACCAGCAGGTCTCCCTGCCTTAGCAAATCTAAGGCAAAACGGGCTCCAGACCGCTGAATCATGCCGCATAGGGCACGTCCGCAGTCCGGAACCCGGTCCAAATTGAGTTATTGCGCCGCGTTAGCCCAAGACATCCGACAGGATCTCGATCAGACTGTCCACGTCGGCTTCCTCGCAGACGAGCGGCGGCAAGAAACGCAGCGTATGGGCACCCGTAGCGTTAATCACGGCACCGGCAGCCAGCGCGCGGGCAACAATATCATGCGCGTCGCCCGCGGCATCATCCAAATCGCAGCCGAGCATCAGGCCACGGCCACGCACCTCGGTCACGTGCGGCAGCTTAGCGAGCTTTGCCTCCATATAGGCGCCTACCTTGGCAGCATGGTCGGCATAATCGCCGCGCACGAGCGCGGAGAGCGTCGCGGCACACGCCGTGATGGCCAGGCAGCTACCGCCAAAGGTCGAACCATGATCGCCGGGCTTAAAGACGTCGGCGATTTCCTTCTTTGCCACCACGGCACCCATGGGCACGCCGTCGGCAATGCCCTTGGCAAGGCTCATGATGTCAGGCTCCACGCCATAGGTTTGGAATGCAAACGGCTTGCCGGAGCGGAAGATGCCGCACTGGACCTCGTCGGCGATAAGCACGGCACCCACTTCGTGTGCCAGGTCGCGCGCCGCCGCCATAAACTCCTCGGTCATGGGGTGCACGCCACTCTCACCTTGGATCGGCTCGAGCATCACGGCGCAAATTTCACTGCCCAGCTGCTTAAAGATCGCACGCAGTTCATCGACATCGTTGGGCGTGCAGGCCACAAAGCCACCCGGCAGTGGGCGGAAGCTGTCCTGCAGCCAATTCTGCATGGTGGCGGCAATGGTCTCGAGCGTACGGCCGTGGAACCCGCCGCGCATGCACACGATGGTGTTGCCACCGTTGCCGGCACGCTTGGCGTACAGACGCGCGAGCTTCATCGAGCCCTCGTTGGCCTCGGCGCCAGAGTTGGCAAAGAAGGTCTCCCAAACCTGCTCATCCGCAGCCGGGGCACCAAGAGCAGCTGCCGTGGTCTCATCGCCGGCGACAATGGCATCGGCAAGCACGCGCGCACCATCTACGTCGTCGTTAGCAAGCTTGGACAGCAGCGCCGCGACCTGTCCGCGCTGCTCGATGTAAAAGTAATTGGAGACATGCATGAGCTTTTTGGTCTGTGCCTCGAGCGCCGAGAGCACAGCCGGGTTGCCATGACCTAGGCTGCACACGCCGATGCCGGCAAGAAAGTCGAGGTACTCACGGCCATCGTCGCCGGTGAGCTTCATGCCGTGACCCTCGACAAACTCGACCGGAGAGCGGCCAAAGGTATGCATAACGTAATGGGATTCAAGCGATTGCTGAGCTGCAAGTGACATGGGATGCCTTTCGTTGGGCGCCAGACGGCGCGGGGCTATGGGTGCAGGAATGGGGCGGCTGCGGGTCAGCTAGACCGTCTGAAGCTTCTCGACCTCGTCGAGGTTCTCGGTCAGGCGCGCCGCAAAGGTCGAAAGCGGGTGCGGGTGCGTATCGAACTCGTAGGCCGTCTCGGTGGAATGGATCACGGTACCGACGCCGGCATCGGTCAGCAGCTCCAGGAGCAGAGAATGCGGCGTGGTACCGTTAATGATGTGGGCACGAAATACGCCGCCGGCAAGCGCATCGACGGCCGCACGCAGCTTGGGAATCATGCCCTTATCGACCTCGCCGCCGTAGAGCATTTCGTTAACCTCGTCGAGCGTTAGGTTGGAAATAAGCGAGTCCTTGTCGCTAAAGTCCTTGTACAGGCCGTCGACGTCAGTCAAAAAGATCGCCTTGTGCGCGTGGAGCGCCGCCGCAACGGCGCCGGCGGCGGTATCGGCGTTGATGTTGAAGAAACCGCCGCCCTCCCCCGCCGCGACGGTAGCGATGACGGGGATGTACTCGCTATCGAGTAAGCGCTCGATATAGTCGGTGTTGACGTGCGTCACTTTGCCCACACGACCGAGCTCGGGGTCGAGCGGCTCGGCGATGAGCGTGCCGGCATCACTGCCCGACACGCCCACGGCCAGGTTGCCGTGGTGGTTGATGGCAGCAACCAGCTCCTGGTTAACCTTGCCGCCCAGCACCTCGCGCACGATATCCATAGTCGCCGGCGTGGTCACGCGTTGGCCGTTCTTAAACTCGACGGGAATATCGTAATGGCTCAGCGCCTCGTTGATAGCCTTACCGCCGCCGTGCACGATGACGGGGCGCATACCGATGATCTTGAGCAAAACGATGTCGCTCATCACGTCGCGGCGCAGCTGCTCATCAACCATGGCGGCTCCGCCATATTTGATAACAACCGTCTTGCCGGTCAGGTTCTTAATCCACGGCAGCGCTTCGAACAGCAGCTGCGCGGTTGCTTCGTTGGATTCGCTCGAACGACAATCGCGTGCGAATTTCATAATCTGCCTCGTCTTTCGTATCGTTATCGCGCCGTGCTCCGCTGTCCGCAATCGCGGCAAGATGCGCAGCATGCCTGGAATCTAGGAACGGTAGTCGCCGTTGATGGAGATGTACTCATGCGTGAGGTCGCAGGTCCACACGGTCGTTGCCGCGTCGCCTGCGCCCAGGTCGGCCGAGATCACGATCTCGGGCGCCTCGAAACGTCGTAGAGCCTCGTCCTCATCAAAGGGAACAGTCAGACCGTCGCGACAGACAGGCATGCCCATCATGTCGATGGAAACGTCTTCCTGATTAAACTTCACGCCGCACTTGCCAAGCGCCATAGCAACACGGCCCCAGTTGCAGTCGTGGCCGGCGATGCAGGTCTTAACGAGCGGCGAGTTGGCAACGGCACGGGCGGCGATATCGGCCTCCTCGTCGTTCACGGCGCCGGTAACGTTGACCGTAACAAGCTTGGATGCGCCCTCACCATCGGCGGCGATATTGCGCGCCAGGCTCTCGCACACCTCGTGCACGGCAAATGCCAACTCGTCGAAGGCATCGGAGCCCTCGACGATAGGCTCGGCATCTGCGGCAGCGGCGCCGGAGGCAAGCATGATGCAGGTGTCGTTGGTCGAGGTGTCGGAATCGACCGTTACCTTGTTAAAGGTCTGCTTGACGGTCGAGAGCAGCAGGGCATGAAGTGCCACAGGCTCGACGGGGGCATCGGTGGTGATAACTGCGATCATGGTGGCCATATTGGGCATGATCATGCCCGAGCCCTTGCACATTCCGCCTACCATATAGACATTGCCCGCATGACCCGCAGCCTCGCTGACATAGGACACGGCGTACTCCTTGGAGTGCGTGTCGGTCGTCATGATGGCGCGAGCGGCATCGGCGCCACCGTGGGCGGAAAGCGCCTCGTAGGCAGCAGGAATGGCGGTCTCAAACGTGTCGATCGGCAGAATCTGGCCAATCACGCCCGTGGAAGCAACCAGAATCTGCTGGGGCTCGCAGCCGATGACCTGCGATGCGATGCTGCACGTCTCGCGCGCGCATGCAAGGCCGGTCTCACCCGTGGCGGCGTTGGCATTGCCAGAGTTGACCGAAACGCCGGCGATGATACCGTAACCCTTGTCGGCACCGCCCAGGTTGGCACGGCTCACTTGCACGGGCGCCGCGCAAAAGCGATTGGTGGTAAACACGCCGGCACCGGGACAGGGTTTATCGGGCACGACGAGCGCGTAATCCAGACGCTCGGGGTTCTTGCGGAACCCAGCGTGGATGCCCGCAGCTTTAAAACCAGCCGCAGCCGTAACGCCACCCTCGACGGCGCGAATCTTGATATCAAACAGCTCGGTATTCATCGTCTTCATGACTCCTTATGTCAAACAAAAAACGGACATCGGTTGGTGCGCCATGCCAGTCGTGATCATGAGACCAGCTTAAGAGTGGCGCCCCACTCGATGCCCGACTACCAAATCGTTAACAATCGAATGTGCTACACCGGGCACGCCACTGTGGGCAAGCCTCGTCGCTCGTCAAAGCCAAAGACGATATTGGCGCACTGGACCGCTTGGCCCGCAGCGCCCTTGCACAGATTGTCGATGGCGCCCGTCGCCACCAGCACGCCCGCGCGCTTGTTGAACGCAAGGCCAATCTGGGCGGCGTTGGTGCCGACGACCGAAGCCGTCTTGGGCTGCTGGCCGGCATCGAGCACGCGCACAAAGGTGCGTCCAGCGTAGAACTGCTTGTAATAGTCGACGACATCCTCAAGAGCCAGGGAGTCGATGGCCTGCGGCGTGAGCGGCAGCGTCACCGTGGAGAGCAGGCCGCGCTTGAGCGGTGCCAGATGCGGGGTGAAGACGACGCGATCGGTCAGGCCAAGGATTTGCTCAATCTCGGGCGTGTGGCGATGCTTGCCCACGCCGTAGGCCTCCAAGTTCTCGTCAGCGCTGCAAAAATGCGTACGAGCGTTGCAGGACTTGCCGACACCCGTTACACCGCTGATGGCATCGACAATCACGGGACCGTTCTCGGCCACCCAGCCCGCACGCACGGCAGGAGCGGCAGCAAGGCTCGTTGCGGTGGGATAGCAACCGGCGCAGGCGACCAGCACGGGTTTGCCGTCGGCATGGCTGGAAGCAGCGGTCTCTAAGTCCTGGCAGAACAGCTCGGGGAGGCCGAAAGCACGCGTCTTGAGCAGCTCGGGGCTCGTGTGCTCGGCGGCATACCATACCTCAAAGACGGACGGGTCGCTCAGACGGTAATCGGCCGAAAGATCAAAGCAGGAAACGCCCGCGGCAAGGAGCGCGGGCACCTGCGCCATGGCAGCCGTGTGCGGCACGGCAAGAAAAACCGCATCGCAGCTCTTAAGCTCGGGGGCGTCATGCGTGGTGAAAACCAGATCGCTCACGCCAGCAAAGCTCGGATACACCGCGGACAGCGGCTGGCCGGCATCGGCGTTGGACGTAATGGCAACAAGTTCAAACTCGGGATGGCCGAGTACGAGGCGAATGAGCTCGGCTCCGGCATATCCAGCCGCGCCGACGATTCCAACCTTCAAAGACATATCAGACTCCTTGTCTGCGATTTATGCACCGATGCGCATTTCGCAGTGGTCGTTATGAAGTGGGTTGAAACTTTAGCACCAAAAGATGCATGAACACGTAAATGGCTTGCATATTCATGCATTGAAACAATCCCGACACATTCGCTTGAAGGAATTGACAAATAGAGCGGGCCCCGTATTGACCGGCACTCCTTACGGTGCCGGGCAACACGGGGTCCACCCATGCGAAAACTAAGTTGTTAGGATGAGCCAGCCGGCTAGAGCTCGACCGGCACCCATTCGTCGTGATTGCAGATAAAAGCCTCGGGATCCTCGACGCTAAAGAAGACGAGCGCGGGGTCGTTAGGCCCCTCATAGTGCTCGCTCAAGCGCTCAAGATGCTTCCATCCGGCCTCGCGCATTTCGCTCGAAGCCCGGTCTTCCAGCCCCGCACGCCTGCGCAGGATCAACCAACCATGGCCCGGCCACCAACTCGTGGCCTCAAAGCGCTGGTTTTGCAGTAGCTCCTGCCACACATCTTTGGTGCGCGCTGTCACAAACCACAGCTTGCCGTCCTGAATCTGCACAAACGAGAACGGACGCACATGCGGCTGCCC
>CAJMPF010000094.1 GCA_905215195.1 uncultured bacterium
GCCGCGGAATCCTGCATGGAGTGGTAGACGAGCTCGGAGTCGTACTGTGCGCCGACGCCGGCGAGGTAGGACTTCTCGGCCTCGGGGATGCCCAGACGGTCGAAGGTGTTCTTGATGTCGTCCGGGGCGTCGTCCCAGCTGGCCTGTTGCTCTGTCGGGGGCTTGACGTAGGTGACGATGTTGTCCATGTCTAGGCCCTCGATGGAGGGGCCCCACGTCGGGTCGGGGAAACGATTGAAGATCTCGAGGGACTTTAAACGCAGGTCGAGCATCCACTGCGGCTCGTCCTTCTTGGCGCGGATCTCGCGCACGATGTCGGGCGTGATGCCGGCGTCGAGGCGCTCGAATCCCTCCTCGCCATAGGTGAAGTCGTAGAGGCTGCGGTCGATGTCCGCGACCTCGGTGCGGTTCTTGGTCATTGCGTCGCCCCTTTACGCCTGTTGCTCGGCAGCGGCGGCCTCGGCCTGGGCGCGCTGCTCGGCGGCCTCGCGCTCGAAGGTCTCAAAGCCGTTCTTGTCGATCCAGGGGATCAGCGAGGCGTCGTCCTCGCGCACGATGTGGCCCTTGACCATAACGTGGACGCGGTCGACATCCAGGTGCTCCAGGATGCGCGTGTTGTGCGTGATGATGAGCATGGAGCCGTCGCAGCTCTTGCGGTACGCGTCCATGCCGTGGCTGACGGTGGACAGGGCGTCGACGTCCAGGCCGGAGTCGGTTTCGTCCAGGATGGCGAGTTTGGGCTGCAGCAGCAGAAGCTGGAGCATCTCGACCTTCTTCTTCTCGCCGCCCGAGAAGCCTACGCCCAGCTCGCGGTTGAGGTAGGCGGTATCCATGTTGAGCTCGGCCGCGAGCTCCTTGACGCGACGGCGGAACTCCTTGCCCTTCATCTCCAGTCCGGGGCGGCCGGCGATGCTGGCACGCAAAAAGCTCGACAGCGGCACGCCCGGGATCTCGACCGGAGCCTGGAAGCTCAGGAACAGGCCGGCGCGGGAGCGCTTGTCGGTGGTGAGCTCGGTGATGTCCTGGCGGTCAAAGACGATACGGCCGTCGTTGACCGTGTAGACGGGGTCGCCCATGACCAGGTGGCCCAGGGTGGATTTGCCGGCGCCGTTGGGTCCCATCAGCACATGGGTCTCGCCGGCGGCGACGTTGAGGTTGACGTTGTGGAGGATGGTCTTCTCGTCCACGGAGGCGGTCAGACCTTCGATGGAAAGCAGCGGATTTGCGCTCATGCTGTCCCTCTCTGTATATGGTGTACTCATAGGTGTACTAAACCCTAGGAATCTTCTTGGAATAAAGTTACTATGGGTTCGGCGTTAGTCAAGGGAAAACCCGACTAATCCACTCGACTTTTCAAATTCTGGGACAAAATAACCTGTTGTGTTTGTCTCATTTACTTAAGATTTGGGACAAACAAAGCTGGTTATATTGTCCCAGATGCGATGGGAGGGTAGGTATGCTCATTTCTTCCAAGGGCCGCTATGCCCTCCGACTGATGATCTATATCGCGGCGCTCGGTGACGCCGAGGGCAAGATTGCCCTGCGCGAGGTTGCCGACCGCGAGCATATCTCACAAAAGTATTTGGAGCAGCTGGTTCGTCCGCTTATGAAGGCGGGCCTGCTTAAGAGCGTGCGCGGCAAGGGCGGTGGCTACATGATGGCCAAGGACCCCGCCGAGGTGCGTGCCGGCGACATCCTGCGTGCCGTCGAAGGCAGCACGGCTCCGGTGGCGTGCGATGGCATCGACAACAGCTGCGCCCGCAGCGACCTGTGTTCCACCGTCAAGTTCTGGCGCGGCCTGGACGAGGTCATCGAGAACTATGTTGACGGCGTGACGTTGGCCGACCTGGCCGCCGTCCCCGAGATCAACTTTGACATTAAGCTGTAGGGCTGCAAATGGCATCTCTCGACAAGGTGTATAAGCAAATTGAAGTTTTTGCTCGGGAATGTGACGCCGAGAAGGTCGTGTTGTTTGGTTCCCGCGCTCGAGGTGACAACTTGCCTAAGAGCGATATTGACATCGCCGTAGCAGGTTGCCGGGATTTCGGCTGGTTGTCATATTTGATCGAGGAGCGTCTTGATACTCTTTTAGATGTAGATGTCGTCAATCTCGATGAGCCCTTATCGCAGCAATTGCTCGATGAAATTGCCAGGGATGGTGTGATTCTGTATGAAAAAATATGAGAACTTTGCCAGCGCCTTGGCGAATCTTGAGGATGCGCCCAATCAGGATCTCAACAATGATTTTGTTCAGAGTGGATTGATTAATAAGTTCAATCTTCAATTTGAACTGAGCTGGAAGCTCCTTAAGCGTCTGCTCGAGTATGAGGGTGCCACGCTTGCCGCGTCGGGGTCTCCTCGTGCCATCTTGAAGGAGTCGTACCGATTCTACGACTTTATTGATGAGGCGGCCTGGCTAGATATGCTCAGAGACCGCAATACGAACGTCCATATCTATGACAACAAGCTCGCTCAAGATTTGATTCAGCGCATCTTGAACGTCTATATTCCCGCTTTCTGTCAGTTGAGGGACGGGCTGATGGAGCGATACGGCGAGCTTCTGATGGCGCCCGACGACCAGTTTGTTTAATTCCTTAAGATTTCGCGGAGGGTTGTTGCCGTTTACCGAGGGGTTGTTGTGTAACAACGGGCGAGCTGCAATACTGATTTTTATCTTTGCAAACTGAACTTTAACTACACCAATGCAGGGAGGATCTTATGCAGCCCAAGCATTCCGCGATTGTCGCGGGCCTGACGCTGGCGCTTTCGTTTGGCGCCGTTTCCGCGCCGGCACCCGCCGCTGCCGAGGAGCCCACGCCGGGCGTTGCCTCGGATGCCACCGATATCGACAAAGGTCTTTACACCCAGCAGTCCTTCTCGGGCGTGCTGAGGTCGGTCCAGGGCGTTTCGTTTGTCAACGTGACTCCCGAGATGAAGTACTTTACCAAGTACGAGAGCCATGGTAACTACAACCAGGGATTTTCGTATGGTGACGGCTATAACGCACTGGGCTACTATCAGTTTGATCGCCGCTGGTCGCTCATTCCGTTTATGAAGCAGGCCTACAACTACAACCCCGAAAAATACAGCATGCTCAAGGATGCGATTGATCGCGGCAGCGAGATTTCCAACACGAGCAATGCCGTGTACGAGAACGGCCAGCTCACCGAGTTGGGCCGTATTGCGCAGGAGGCCTTCCAGGGTGCTTACAACACCGATCCTGTTGAGTTCTCAGCACTTCAAGATGCTTATGCGTACAACTCGTACTATGCGGTGACCGAGGCGTGGCTCAAGAGCGGCCTGGGTATTGATATTTCGGGCCGCGCTGACTGCGTCAAGGGCATGGTGTGGAGCATTACCAACATGTGCGGCACTGGTGGCTGCAGGGACTTTTTCCGCTGGGCGAATCTTTCCAACGATATGTCCGATCGCGAGTTTGTGACGGCGCTCTCCAATAGCGTGGTCAACAATGTCGCCACTAAGTTTTCGAGTCAGCCCCAGTATCATGAGGGCTGGAAGAACCGCTACCGCAACGAGCTAAAGGACTGCTTGGTTTATATCGCTGAGGACGAGGCTGCCGCCGCGACGCCCGTGCAGCCCGAGCCCACACCGGCGCCCTCGCCGACACCTGATTCGAATGACGACTCGAGTGACGATGCCAACGATGACAGGATGGATGCGCCCTCGACCGATGCTGACGGTAACGGCTCTGCTGGTGGCACTACCAACGACGGCTCTACCTCGAACGGCTCCGATTCGAACGGCTCTGCTGCGGGCGATTCGCCTTCAAGCTCTGCCGGCAATACGGACAGCGACGCTTCTGGTTCGACCGGCGCTGACACCTCTAACTCATCTACCGGCTCTAACAACGGCTCCGGCTCTGACGCAACCCCTGATTCCGATGCTTCCAAGGACGACTCGAATAAAGCGCCGGACGCTCCCGTTGCTTCGCCGGACAAGAAGCCTTCTTTCTCCGTGCAGCTTGGTTCTACGCTGGGCTCTTCGCTGATGGCTGGCGTCAATAACGGCTCGACCCAGAACAAGGACAACTCTGATCAGGCTTCCACGGAAAAGACCGAAGCCGTAAAGGGCGACTCCAAGGACAAGGCTTCCGAGAAGACCGAATCCGATAAGGGTCCTAGCTCTGATGAGAAGGACGAGGGTAAGAAGTCTGAATCTGAGGAGAAGGACAAGAGCAAAACCGAGGGCGAAAAGAAAAAGACCGAGGACGAAAAGAAACAGTCCGAAGACGACGACAAGAGCGGTGCTGACAACCAGAATCAGGAGCAAAATGACTCCAAAACGGTGACCACCACGACCACGACGACTACAGCTACCAAGTCCTCGGGTGGCAACATGCCCAAGACGGGCGATCTGATTGTGATGGCGAGCCTTGCCAGTGCAAGCTTGGCCACACTGGGCGCTACGTCTATCGTAAGTGGTAAGCATAAGCTCGATCAGCAGAAGAAAGCTTCTGGGGAGGACGGCTCGGAGGAGTAGCCTCTTGGTTGCTGGATAACTAAAGAGTTGGGACGGGGTCCGGTGCGAATGCATCGGGCCCCGTTTTGTTGTGCAACGATTAGTTATGCCCCCTCACACCTCTTGTTGCTGCCGTTGCCCGATATGTTCGCGCGGCGTCGTCGGTACGCGCGAGGCGGTCATTACAATTGGAATCGTGTTGCGATTTAGGGGGAACGTTTTGTTGCCTGAACAGGCGAATAATGGTTGTGATACCGGCTTTGTTGTGCGCTTGATCGGCTGTGTCGACGATGCGGCTTTGCCCATTGGCATGCACGACTATGCGGAGGCCCTTCGTTGCTGCACGCTGGTCGACAAGACCATGTTTATTGCCGATGTGTTGGACTGCGACGCGTCCGTTGTGGTGTGCTGTCGACCCGAGGGTTTTGGCAAGAGCATGAACTTGTCGATGCTCAGGGCTTTTCTGGAGCGTCCAGCGGTCGGTCGCGCTGGTCAGCGTTTGTTTGCCGATGCTCAGATTTGGGATGCAGACGGCGGGCGCTATCGGGATGAGTACGCTTGCTATCCGGTGATATCGCTGGACTTTTCTGGCGCTGCGAGGCGTGGCCCCGCTATTGCCGGCGTCGTGCGCGATGCCCTTTCGGGCGAGTGCGCCCGTCTGCTGGCGCTTTTGGAGGCTCCGGATTTAGCTCGAGACAAGGTGCGTCACATCGAACGCGTTGCGCGTGGCGTGGCGAGCGAGGACGAGGTCACCTCGGTGCTTGGCGTGCTCATAGAGCTGCTGGAGATGGCCTGCGATGAGCAGGTTGTATTGCTCGTTGATGGGTACGATGCGGCGTGGTCTCGCTGTGCGAGCGCGAGGGACGCTTCCGACGCCGATCCGGCAGAACTACTTGACCGTGTGCTGTTTGACGCCATTGCCACTGCGCGCGATTCGTTGCGGCTGACGTGTCTGATGGGGGAGTGTCCCGGTCCTGCCGAAGCGGCGCTTTCTTCGCGCGGCTGCTCGTATTGTCTGTCGACGCCACTTTCGACGTGGTGTGACCGTTGGTTCGGCTTTTCGGATGCCGAGGTCCAGGCTCTGTTGAATCATGCTGGGCGCGAGGAATACCTGGATGATGCGCGTGAATGGCTCGAGGGGTATCGGTTTGGCAGGGCCTATTGCTCGAGTCCAGAGCGTGTGATCGGTTTTCTGGACCGAGGCTGCACGGCGCCTGTGCGTGCCGATCTGTATGGATATGCCGATTGCCTGAGTAGGGTAGTTGCCGGGTGGAATCTCGACCGCCTTTCGGTCTTGTTTGATTTGCTCGAGGCCCATGGGTGCGCTGAGGTCCCGCTTTGTTTGGGCGCTGCAGAGCCAGATGTCTCGCCTGACGATGGTATGTGGACAGCGCTGTATCTGTCCGGTTTTCTTACGACGGATATGACCGAGGAGTCGGAGCATGGCAATTGTCTTCGTGCTCTGCGGCTACCCAATAACGAGCTTCGCCAGGCCTTGCGTCTGGTGATTATTGAGTGGTTTGAGTGCGCTGCCGAAGACATTCGAGACGTCGATGCGTTTTGCGACGGGCTGTGCCGTGGGAACGAGGATACCGTGAGGCGGGCGCTAAGCCGCATCCTGGGAGATGCGGGAATCGGTGAGACCGACCCAGATACACCGCTGCCATATCATCTGCTCTTGCAGGGGCTCTGCTTTGGCTTGCCGGGCTATGCCAATCCTGCCTCGAGGCGAAAGTGTGGCGCAAGTCGCTGGGACATCCAGGTTTTCCCTACGGGTGCTGTGTTCGACGTAGCAGACACGATTGGCATGCTGGACGAGCGCCCGCTGATAACGATTAACTTGATGTATGACCCCGATGTGGATGCGTTGGGCCTGGAATTGCTGGCCGTGCAGTCGCTACTCGACATAGAGCGCGACGGCATCGACGAAATCCGTGTGCCGCGACCCGGCGTGGGTCGCATGCGCTGGGGGTTCGGTTTTGATGGGCAGCGTGTGTCCGTGGTGTGCCAACGTCTGTAGCGGCGGTCGAAAGCCCTTTACTGTTCCGTGTCCTTCAGGGGTGGCATGGGCTTCCAGTTAGGATCCTTGACGATCTTGCGGGCGTCCTTCATGCCACGGCGCAGCGCCGGAATACCGGTCTTAAAGCACTTGTCAACGGCGGCCAGGCGAATGAACTCCTTGCAGAAGGTCGCGGCGTTGCCCAGACGGAACAGCATGGGGTGATAGTCGCCATAGATCTGCATGTAGCGGGCCAGATAACCGCGGTTGCGCATGATGTAGTAGCGGTTGGTGTCGCTCGTGGAGTTGAGCTGGCGCTTGCCGGCGATATCCCAGTTGGAGACGGCGCGGGCGCGCTTGAGCACTACGTCGGCGACTAC
>CAJMPF010000095.1 GCA_905215195.1 uncultured bacterium
CTTTTGTGTTGTGCTGTCCGTGAACTAGCGGGTCTGCTTAACCTTGGCCGCTGCCTCGACAAACGACTTCCACAGGGTAAAGTCGGTCTCGAGCGTCTTCCACGTGTACTCAGGGTGCCATTGCACGCCTAGACAGAATGGCTGGCCTTCGACTTCGATGCACTCGGGCACGCCATCGGTTGCCTTGGCGACCAGACGCGTGCTTTTACCCAGGCGATCGACACAGCAGTGATGTGCCGAGTTGGTCTGGATCAGCCTGTGCCCGCCAACCGCGCGCTCCAGAAGTGAGCCCGGCACGACCTCGACGGGATGCACGGGGTCGTTGAGCACGTGGGTATGGCGCCACTGCGTGCGGCCCTCGCGAGCGCCCAGGCTCGGCACGTCCATGCACAGGGTGCCGCCGGTGGCGACGTTGAGCAGCTGCGTGCCGCGGCAGGTGGTAAAGAGCGGCTTTTTGGCGCGGAGCACCTCGCCGACCAGCTTAAACTCAAAGCTATCGCGGATCTCGCAGCAGAGGGTGGGGTCGTAGGGTCGATCGTCGCCCCAGCGCTTGGGGTTGACGTCCGGGCCGCCGGGAATGGCGATGCCGTCGGCGATATCGACGTAATGACGGATGACCTCAATGTCCTCGGTGATGGACATCTGCAGGGGCAGACCGCCGGCGGCAAGAATGGCGTCGACAAATACGCTCGCAATCTCCTCGTTGGGGGAGAGCGTCTCGCTCAAATAGGGCTTCGCTTCTTCCCAGCGTGGTGCTACCAGGATAAGCGGGCGGTCAGCGGGATCGACGTCGACGTGCGGAGTGTAGGACGATGAGGTGCGGGTTCCGATCATGGGTGCGGCTTTCGAATCCGGGTGGACATGGCACAGGGGTGGCGCGGGACAAACGTTACTGATGAATTTGCCCGCGTGGCAATTGGGCTAGTGGCCCTTAATGGAGTTGAGGAAGTCCTGGGCGCGCTTGGTCTGGGGGTGGTCGAAGAACTCGTCGGGCGTGCCGGTTTCCACGATCTGGCCGTCGGCCATAAACACGACGCGGTCGGCCACGCGGCGGGCGAAGTTCATCTCGTGCGTGATGACGATCATCGTCATGCCCTGCTGGGCCAAGCGCACCATGACCTCGAGCACCTCGTTGATCATTTCGGGATCGAGGGCGCTTGTGGGCTCGTCAAAAAGCATGGCCTTGGGCTGCATGGCGAGTGAACGGGCGATGGCTACGCGCTGCTGCTGGCCGCCCGAGAGCTGTGCGGGCACCTTATCGGCCTGCTCGGCAACGCCCACGCGGCTCAGCAGGTCCATGGCGCGCTCACGGGCTTCATCCTTGGAGACGCCCAACACGTCGACCGGCCCCAGCATGACGTTCTGCAGTACGGTCATATGTGCAAACAGGTTGAACTGTTGGAACACCATGCCCAGTTCGGCGCGCATGCGGGCAAGGTCCTTGCCTTCTTGCGGCAGGGGCTCGCCTTCGATGAGGATCTCGCCCGAGTCGATGGTCTCCAAGCGGTTGATGGTGCGGCACATGGTCGACTTACCCGAGCCCGAGGGCCCGATCACAACGACGACCTCGCCGCGGTCGACCGAGAGATTGATGTCGTTGAGGACGTGCAGATCGCCATAGTGCTTATCGACGTGTCTGAGCTCGATCAGCGGCTGATTGCCGGTGGAAGAGGTGCTCTGTGCCATGGTGCTCGGCTCCTTATGACTCGAAATGGTAAAACGTTAGCGGATGATGGTCGCGCCGGTCTTGTGCGAAACATAGACAGCGGCCTTGTTGATCGCGACGTTGATGAGGATGTAGATGACCGCGATTACCAGGTAGACCGACACGAGGGCGTCGTAGTTGGTAATGAGCACGCGGGCATTTTGCATGAGGTCGGGGTAGCTCACCACGTAGGCGACGGTGGTGTCTTTGACAACGACCACAAGCTGTGAAATCAACGACGGAATGATAAACCGAATAGCCTGCGGCAACACGATTTTAAAGGTGATTTTAGCCTTGGAGAGACCGAGTGCCTGGGCCGCCTCGACTTGTCCGCGCGGTACGGCGTTGACGCCGGCTCGGAAAATCTCGGCCAGCACACCGGCTGCAGCGAGCGCGACAGGGAGCGTGAGCATCCAAAACGACGGCAGCGCAATCTTGTACTGAGGCAGCACCAAAAAGAAGAAGTAGATGAACAGCAGGCTCGGCACGCCGCGGAAGAAATCGGTGAGAACACGGCAGACCAGCTGCAGTGGCCTAATGTCGCTGGTGCGGCCGAGCATAAGGGCTAAGCCCAGCACCAGCGCGATGGCGCCAGCGGTGAGTGCGACTTTAACGGTGCCCTCAAAGCCGGCAAGCAGGAACTTCCAGGTGGTGAGGTGCGTAAAGAAATACCAATAGTGGACCGAAAGCTGGCCGGTCACATAAAAGCGCTGCAGCACCAGGACGACGAGCGCGGCCACGGCGACGAGTGAGATGGCGGTGCCGATGCGAATCTTGGTGCGCATCTTGGGGCCGGGAGCCTCGTAGAGCGCATCGCGCATGGTGAGTGCAGGGGAGGAATGCTTGCTCATCGGAGGATCCTCACCTTCTTATCGATATAGTTGCCAATGTGGCTCACCACAAAGGCCGTGCCCAGGTAGCCGAGCGCCGAGATAAAGAACGCGGCGACGCCGCCGAGCGAGCGCGTGTTAATGTAGCTCACCACGCCGGTGAGCTCCTGCGGCTTAAGCGGCACCTGGCTGCCGAGCGCAGTGGTGAGCATGACGGCGATAAAGAGGTTGGTCATGGGCAGCACGCTCGAGCGCAGCGCCTGCGGAATCACGATCTTGGCGAGGATGCGGTTAAAGCTCATGCCCAGCGAGCGGGCGGCTTCCACCTGGCCAACGCCGACGGTGTTGATGCCGCTCATAAAGTTCTCGGAGCCAAAGGCCGAGCCCAAAAGGACCGTGGCGACGATAACGCAGGTGCGGTAGGGCAGGACGACCTTAAGCGGCGGCAGCGCGTAGACGACGATGATAAGCAGCGCGATGCCAGGGATGTTACGGAAGACCTGGACATACAGGTCGCCAAAGACGCGCAGCGGCTTGAGCGGCGACACGCGCATCACGGTGACGGCGACGGCCAGTACCATGGCGATGGCAAACGATTCAAGCGTCATGCCCCAGGTTGCTAGCAGCGCGTCGATATAGTTCTGGCCATAGAGCGACCAGAGTTCGGAGAGACTCATGCGGACCTCCCGCCGATAAGGAAAGGGGCTCCCGTGTGTACAGAAGCCCCGACAACTCAGTGAGGAAACAGTTTACCGCAATAAAGCGCATCGTGCGTTTCCGTATGGTTTCGTTGCGGCCGTTACCAGGCTCGCTGACTAGGCGCCGATCTCGGGCAGCTCGGGAACATTGGTGTCGCCCGTACGGTCGCCGATGCAGATCTGCCACAGCTCAGTCCAGGTGCCGTCGTCCTCGATCTTCTTAAGGAAGTCGTTGACAAAGGCGACGCCGTCGGAATCGAGCGGCAGACCGATGCCATAGGGCTCCTTGCTGCCGAAGGGCTTGCCGGCGATCTTGTACTTACCGGGCTCGCGGACCAGGGCGCTCTGCTGCATGTTGTTATCGATGACGTAGGCATCGACGCGGCCCTGCTGGAGTGCCTGGCGGGCCTCCTCGTCGGTCTTGAACTCCTGCTGGCTGGCCTTGGGAGCGAACTCCTCCAGGATGGCGGGGCCGTTGGAGCCAGACTGGACGGCGACGTTCTTGTCGGCCAGGTCGTCGACGCTCTTGATGTCGTCGTTATCGGCGAGCACCAGGATAGCCTGCTGGGTGTAGTAGTAGGGACCGGCAAAGGATACGAGCTTCTTGCGCTCGTCAGTGATGGTGTAGGTGGCAAAGACAGCGTCGACCTGGCCGTTCTGCAGGACGGACTCGCGCGTGTCCGAGGTCACCTGGGTGATCTCGACCTTGTTCTCGCCCAGGATGTAGTTGGACAGAAGCTGCGCGATGCCGGCATCGAAGCCGCGGGTCTTGCCGTCCTTCTCGTTGAGGAGGGAGAAGAGCGTGGAGGTCTGAACGCCACCGATCTTAAAGACGCCGGCGTCCTTGACGGCCGTGGCCCAGGTGCTGGCGGCGATGGCGTCGTCATCGGCCTTGGGGCCGTCGTTGACGAGCTTGTCGAATGCCTTGGCATCGAGCGTGGCGGAAACCTCGGTATCCTCGGAGCTCTTGGAAGAGCCGGCGGCGGAACCCTTGTCGGCCTCGGCGCTGGTGTCGGAGCAGCCGGCAAGACCAAGGCCGGCGACGGTTGCGAAGGTGGCGGCGACGAAGCCGCGGCGGTCGAGAACGACCTGCTGGGAGAGGTTCTTGCTCATAGGAGAACACCTTTCTCAAAAAATCCTAGTGGTTGAGTAGAGTTATACCCTATTGCGCTCGGAAGGGTCAACACGAAATAACTCAGAAACATACTTGTCTTATGTGTAATTCAACCTACCAAAAAGGGACAGGCACCTTTGTGGTGGTTCTGGCCGATGCAGCGGCATGCCTTACTGTTTTGTCTCGATCTGTAACATCTGCAGCCGTTTTTGCCGAGTGACTGTTACAGATCGAGATTATCTCCTTAGGGGAATTCGAATGTCTCAATCTGTAACATCTGGACGGGCAAAAGGTCTCGATCTGTAACAGTTAGACGGGAATTCGGGCCCTAGATGTTACAGATTGAGATAATCGCGTCGCGAAAATAAAAACCTCCGCAGGGATGCTTTCCTTGCGGAGGTTTTTTACTCGTTGAGTAGCCTTACGGCTTCGGCGGCCATGTTCTCGACCGTCATGCCGTTCTGTGCGAGCAGTTCGTTGGGGTCGTAGCGGTCGGGGAAGCCCTTGGCGATGCCAAAGGTGCGCGTGCGCACGGGCGTGCAGGCCAGGTAGCACGCCACGCGCTCGCCCCAGCCGCCGTCCAAGATGCCGTCCTCGAGGGTGACGACAACACGATGCTCGGCGGCAAGGCTATCGAGGAACTCACGGTCGAGCTCGGTCGCAAAGCGCGGGTTGACGAGTGTGGCCTCGATGCCGTACTCGGCGGCCAAGCGGTTTGCCACGCGCTCGCCCAGCTCAAAGAAATCGCCAAGCGCGAGCACGGCAACGTCGCGACCTTGGCGCACCACGTTGTAGCGCGCGATGCCGTAATCGGTGTCCTCGGCAGGTGCCAAATCGGGGCGGCTTACCAGGCCAATACCAGGCACACGAATCGCCACGGGATGCTCGCGGTGGTCGAGCGACCAGCTCAGCATGGACAGGTATTCCTCCATGCAGGTCGGCGCTAGGTAGTGCATGTTGGGAAGAGCGCCCAGCATGGAAATATCAAAGAACGAAAGGTGCGTCTCGGACGTGGTGCCAAAGATCGACGCACCAAACACCAAAATGGTTGCCGGGGCGTCGTTGAGGCACAGGTCGTGCCACAGCTCGTCGTAGGCGCGCTGCAAAAACGTGCCGTACACACCAAAGACTGGCTTGGCGCCCGAGCGCGCAAGCGCGGTGGCAAAGGTCACGGCGTGCTCCTCGGCAATGCCCACATCGACGAACTGTTTGCCGGCGGCAGCGCGAAGCTCGGGTGTAAAGCCCATGATGTAGGGTGTGGCGGCCGTGATGCCCACGACCTGCGGATCGCGCTCGATGGCGGCGCTGAGCGCCTCGCCCGTAATGTCGGCGTAGGTGCGCGGCGCAGGCTCGCTCGGATGGCCCGGGCAGAGCTTGCGGCCGGTCGCCATGTCAAAGGGGCCTACGTGATGCCAGCGCTCGGGGTCGTTTTGGGCCGGCTCAAAGCCCTTGCCCTTGGCGGTGGAGACGTGCAGCACGATGGGATGATCGATATTGCGCAGTTCCTGCAGCGCATCGACGAGGGCCAACACGTCGTTACCGGCGTCCAGATAGCGGTAGTCGAGCCCCATCGCGCGGAAAACGTTGCGCTCACAGGTGCCGTTGCTGGCGCGCAGCTCGGCCAGATTGCGATACAGGCCGCCATGGTTCTCGGCAATGGACTGGTCGTTATCGTTGACGATGATGATCAGGTTGCTATCGAGTTCGGCGGCATTGTTAAAGCCCTCAAACGCCAAGCCGCCCGAAAGCGAGCCGTCGCCAATGATGGTGATGACGTTGTACGCATCGCCCGCCAGGTCGCGAGCGTGCGCTAGGCCGCAGCCCAGGCTCACCGAGGTCGAGGTGTGACCCATGGCGAACAGGTCATGCTCGGACTCGTCGGGATTGGCAAAGCCAGAGGCCTCGCCAAAGCGCTCCGGATCGATATAAGTGTACGCGCGCCCAGTCAGCGCCTTGTGGGCGTAGGTCTGGTGCGAAACGTCAAAGACAATCTTGTCGATAGGGGAGTTAAACACGCGATGGAGCGCGACCGTAAGCTCAACGACGCCCAGGTTGGGGGCAACGTGCCCGCCGACGGCGGCGGAGCTTTCGAGGATGGCGTGGCGAATCTCGTCGCAGAGCTGTGGGAGCTCGGCACGATTAAGAGCCTTGACGTCCTCGGGCGTTGTCGTTTGCGTAAGCAGCATCGTTGTGGGTTACTCCATGCGAATCGTGCGCCGGCACTCCCTTGGCCGGCACAATTGCACAAGACAGTCTCGCACATTTTGGCGTTTGATATGTGACGGCGGCGCGGTAATTCGCCAACTGGTGGGGCAAAACGTTTTGTCCGATGCCATACTGATGTGTTCCATGATGTTTTTATCGATTGTGCACAAGCCGTGGCT
>CAJMPF010000096.1 GCA_905215195.1 uncultured bacterium
AGCCGTCGGATGACATGGAGAAGGGGGAGGCCTCGCGGCCTCCCCCTTTTTTGCGTTGTATACACGTTGTACTTTGGGACCTAGCTCCCCCGTATGTGCTCTTACTGTTTGGCTGTATTTTGAGTCCATCTAGTGTATTTGAGCGATAATTACTCGCATTGGCGTTAGGGAGGGCTTGATGTTTACCGTATTTGTCTTGGGCAATATTGCTTCGGGTAAGTCGACTGCCTGCCGCTATTTCGAATCTCGTGGCGCTATGCTAATCGATCTGGATGAGCTTGCAAAATCGCTGTATGTGCCGGGCTCTGATATCGTCAATACACTCGCGGATGAATTCGGTTGGGACATTTTGGATGAGGAAGGCGGCATTCGCCGCGGCATCCTCGCTTCTCGAGCTTTCGCTTCTCCTGATTCGGTCGCACGGCTCAATGACATCGTGCATCCCATTCTGATTGAACAGCTTTCGCTTAGGATTCTCGATCCGGTTTGTTGTACTGTTTCATCTCCCCGTTATCCTTTTGCGGTGGTCGAGGTTTCTGCTCCGACTGGTTTTGAGGATGCATTTGGCTTGGCTGATGAAATTTTGGTCATCAGCGCCCCTTTGTCAGTTCGTCGCGAGCGCGCTATTCAACGTGGCATGGAGCCATCTGATTTCGATGCCCGTTCTGCTTGCCAGCCCGAAGAGTCTGCGCTGTGCAATCTCGCTACAACTGTGATTGACAATGCGGCAGACGATAACTCGCTCTTTGAACAACTGGACGCATGGCTTTCGCGCCATGGGTTCGGGGATGTAGTGGATAAGGAGGAGGCCGATGCCTAAGACACGTTTCCTTACGTGGTATCGCCTTATACCGCTGGCTGCCGTTTTTGCCTTCGGCCTTATCTCATTCGTTTACTCGTATGCTCCTGCCGCTTTCTTTAAGCCGCTGTATCCGATTGACTACGAGGCGTATGTAAAGCAATCCAGTATTTCGCATAATCTGGATCCGTATCTGGTGTGCGCTGTCATTAAGTCTGAATCGAATTGGGATCCCGAGGCCGAGTCGAATCAGGGTGCTCAGGGATTGATGCAGCTGATGCCCGAGACTGCCCAGGATATGATCGCCAAGGGCCTTGTCGACGGTGGCGAGTATTCGGCCGACAACCTTAACGATCCGGCTACGAATATCGAGTTTGGCTGTGCGTATCTCTCGTATCTTCTAGCGTATTTTAACGGGTCGACTGACAGTGCCATTGCCGCCTATAACGCCGGCATGGGCAATGTCGACGGATGGGCGCAGCAGAGTACGTCGCTTCATAATGCAATCACCTTTCCCGAGACGCAGGCGTATCTGATTCGTGTCAATAATGCCTGGGTTCGCTACAAGACCCTCTATCCCGATCGGTTCGTATAGGACTATGCCTGCCGCCTGCGTATACTGCAGATGTATGAGTTAGGAGTATCCATGGCGGATTTTGAAGTTGAGCGTGTTGGCGGAGAGCTCAAACGTTTTGGCGTTGAGGGCTCTGAGGTGCCGTTTAAGGTCGTGTCTCCCTATGAGCCTGCCGGTTCCCAGCCTAAGGCCATTGAGTCGCTCGTGCAGGGTGTGAGGGACGGAGACCGCTATCAGGTTTTGCTTGGCGTGACCGGTTCGGGCAAGACCTTTACCATGGCCAAGACCATCGAAGCTCTCGGTAAGCCGACGCTGGTCATGGCCCCCAACAAAACCCTTGCCGCCCAGCTTGCGAGCGAGCTCAAAGAATTCTTTCCCAACAACGCCGTGGTCTACTTCGTCTCGTACTACGACTATTATCAGCCCGAGG
Source organism: uncultured bacterium (assembly GCA_905215195.1). Lineage (GTDB taxonomy): Bacteria > Actinomycetota > Coriobacteriia > Coriobacteriales > Coriobacteriaceae > Collinsella. The sequence continues at coordinate 1,804 of CAJMPF010000096.1, forward strand.
CATATGTACCGCAGAGTGATACGTATATCGAGAAAGACTCCTCGATTAACGAAGAGGTCGAGATGCTGCGCCATCAGGCGACGGCATCGCTGCTTTCTCGACGCGATGTGATTGTCGTCGCATCGGTCTCGTGCATCTATGGCATCGGTTCTCCCGAGGACTATGCGGGCTTGGCACCAAACGTCGATAAGAAGGTGCCGCTCGAGCGCGATGACTTTATCCATGCGCTCATCGACATTCAATACGACCGCAATGACTATGATTTGGCGCGCGGTACCTTCCGCGTGCGCGGTGATGTCGTCGACGTGTATCCGCCCTATGCTGAGCATCCGTTGCGCTTTGAGTTCTTTGGCGACGAGGTCGAACTGATTGCCGAGATCGATGAGGTCACCGGTGAGATGCTGCGTGAGTACGAAGCGATTCCCGTGTGGCCGGCTTCGCACTACGTGACCGAGAAACCTAAGGTCAAGGCGGCCCTGAAATCGATCAGCGAAGAGTGCGAGAAGCGCGTGGCGGAGCTCAAGGCGACCGACAAGTTGCTCGAGGCTCAACGTCTGCAGCAGCGGACCGATTATGACCTCGAGATGCTCGAGACGATGGGCTTTTGCAACGGCATCGAGAACTACTCGCGCCATCTGGATGGACGTAAGCCGGGTGAGCCGCCGTTTACCTTGATCGACTACTTTCCCAAGGACATGCTTTGCATCATCGACGAGAGCCATGTGACGGTGCCGCAGATTCGCGGCATGCACGAAGGCGACCGTTCGCGTAAGGTGACCCTGGTGGAGCATGGTTTTCGCCTGCCCTCGGCGCTCGACAACCGTCCGCTTCGCTTCGATGAGTTTGAGGCAAGGATTCCGCAGTTCATCTACGTCTCGGCCACGCCGGGCGACTATGAGTTGCGCGTGAGTCAAAACGATGTTGAACAGATTATTCGTCCGACCGGCCTGCTCGACCCCAAGATCGATGTGCGTCCGGTTCGTGGGCAGATTGACGATCTTGAGGATGAGATTCGCGAGCGCGTTGCCCGCAAAGAGCGCGTGCTGGTGACCACGCTCACCAAGCGCATGGCCGAGGACCTGACCGACCATCTGCTTGATGCCGGCATTAAGGTCAATTACATGCATTCCGATACGGCGACGATGGACCGTGTCGAGATCCTGCGAACGCTGCGCGAGGGAAAGATTGATGTTCTCGTTGGCATCAACCTGCTCCGTGAGGGTCTAGACCTTCCTGAGGTCTCGCTGGTGGCAATTCTCGACGCTGACAAGGAAGGCTTCTTGCGCAACCGCCGTTCGTTGATTCAGACGATTGGTCGTGCGGCCCGTAATGCCGACGGCGAGGTCATCATGTATGCAGACGTTGTGACCGATTCGATGAAAGAAGCCATCGAGGAGACGCAACGCCGTCGCGAGATTCAGATGGCATATAACGAAGAGCATGGCATTGTGCCCAAGACGGTCCGCAAGGCCATTAACGACATTTCGAGCTTTATTGCCGAGGCCGAAAAGACTGTGGGCTCGAAGGGACGCTCGAAGGGCGACTCTCTGGGCCATGGTGCGTTCTACACGCCCGATGAAAACGGCGAGGGCGCCGCGCCGGAGACGGCGGCACCCGAGCAGACGCTTGCCGAGCAACTGGAAGGGCTACCGCATGACGAGCTCGTGCGGATTGTCGAAACCATGGAAGAGGACATGCGTAACGCTTCTGCCGCCATGGACTTTGAGAAGGCGGCGCGCCTGCGCGATGCCGTCGTTCAGATTCGGGCGATGCTCGAGGGTGCGTCTGAGGACGAGACGATCGAGCGCTTACGTTCGCAGGCCCGTAAGGGTTCCACGTTCGCATCGGGCAGAAAACGCCAGGGTGCACGGTTTAAGAAATAGCGAACAGGCCCCGAGTTCCCTGTGGAGCTCGGGGCCTATGTCTTTTGCGCGCTGGAATTCGTGCGTTAGAGGTCTGCGATCAGGGCTTCAGCACAACGGATGCCGTCGGTGGCCGCGCTCATGATGCCGCCAGCATATCCAGCTCCCTCACCACAAGGGTAGAGGCCCGGGGTCGACACGGCATGGCACGTTCGGTCTCGGGTGACAGTGACCGGTGAGCTCGAACGAGTCTCCACGCCGGTAAGAACGGCATCGGGACGGTCGTAGCCTCGTAGCTTTTTTCCGAGTAGGGGAAGTCCCAGGCGGAGCGACTCGACGATATGCTGCGGCAGGGCTTCGTCAATTGCCGTCCAGGTCACACCGAGCGGATAGGTGGGCTTTACCTTTCCGGGCGCCTTGCTGGCGCGTCCTGCGAGGAAATCTCCGACGAGTTGTGCCGGTGCGTTCCAGTTGGAACCGCCCAGGCGATAGGCGGCCGCCTCGCAGGCGCGCTGGAGCTCGATGCCGGCGAGCGGGTCATCGTTGGGAAGGTCCTCAGGCGTGACGTTAACGAGCAGGGCGGCGTTTGCGTTGCGTCCGTCGCGGGCATTGAGGCTGGCGCCGTTGACGCACAGGTGGCCCTGCTCGGAAGAGGCGGCGACAACCTGCCCGCCGGGGCACATGCAAAACGAGAACACGCTGCGCTCGTTGGGAAGATGGGCGACGAGCTTATAGGGGGCTGCTCCGAGGGCAGGATGCCCCGCCGAAGGGCCATATTGGGCTCGATCGATATCGAGCTGCGGGTGCTCGATGCGTACGCCCATGGCAAAGGTTTTTTGCGCGAGGGCTACGCCATGGTCCTTGAGGAGCTCGAATACGTCGCGGGCGGAATGGCCGCAGGCAAGGATAAGGTGCTTCGTGGCGATTTGCTCAGTCGCGGCATGTTGAGACGCCTGGACATCGACGCCGGTGATGGCGCCGGACGCGTCGGCGCGAATGTCAACGAGCTTTGTTCGATAGCGAACGACACCTCCGAGCCGTTCGATGCGCTGGGAAATATTGGTGACAACAGTGGGAAGGATGTCGGAACCAATATGCGGCTTGGCATCCCACAGAATGTCTCGGGGCGCGCCCGCTTCGACGAAGGTGTCCAGGATAAGGCGATGGGCGGGATTTTTTGTTCCCGTATTGAGCTTGCCGTCCGAGAAGGTCCCCGCGCCGCCCAGACCAAACTGGATATTACTCTCGGGGTCGAGGATGCGCTCCTTTAGAAAGAGGTCGATCGCATGCGAGCGGCGAAATGCCGGGTCGCCGCGCTCGATGAGCAAGGGCTTAAGACCCGCTTCGGCAAGGGTGAGTGCAGCGAAAAGGCCGGCGCATCCGGCACCGACAACGACAGGGCATTCTTGAGGTGCGTCGGAGACGGGGGAGGGGAATGAAGACCCATCGTCTTCTATCGCGCGTACGCGCGAGCGGTCACGCTCGGCAACGCTGTCGACCGCTTCTCGCTCGAGGTGGGGACTAGTCAGCTCAACACGAAAGCTCAGGATAAAATGGACGTCTCGTTTTTTGCGGGCGTCGATTGACTTGCGGTGGAGCTCGATGGACTTGATCTCGGAGTCCTTGCAACGTAGGACGCGCTTGGCGACTCGCTTGCCAACAATGAGGCAGGCATTTTCATCGCCGGCTTCATCGAGTGACGCGTTGACTTGGGTGATTTCGATCATCGAGGTCTCCTTAGAGGCAAGAAAGAGGCCGTCCGGTATCCCAGACGGCCCGAATGCGTTTTTGATTATAGACTGCGCGGCTACAGGCTGCTTGCAGCGCGAATGCCCGAGAGCCAGGCCCACGCAAGGTTAAAGCCTCCGCAATCGGCGTCGATGTCGAGCGCTTCGCCGCAGACGTAAAGCGGGGCGTCGACAGCGCTGCGCGCGCGTAGACTGGGTGTTGAGATGCTCTCGACAGATACGCCACCACGCGTGACCTGCGCCGAGCGCTCCTCGGCTGTTCCCTCGACGAGCAACTTAAAGTGCTTGAGGATCGAGACCAGGTGGATGACATCGTTGGAGCCTGGATGGCACTGCTCGAACGCTGTGCAGACGACGCGGGAGAGTTGCGGGGCGAGCATGCCGTCGAGCCAACGGGGATCGCGGGGCGAAAAGCCGCCGAGCAGCTCAACGCGCCGGTTGAGCATATCGAGCAGCTCGTCTTTGGAGAGGTCGGGGAAAACGTCGAGCAGGATCGTATCGCCGTGCTGGATACGACGGGAGAGGTTGAAGACAGCGACGCCCGAGATACCGAAGGTTCGAAACAGGACTTCACCGTCTTCGTGCCAGAGCTCATTATGATTGCGGGCGAGCGTCAAGCGGGCGCGGACGCGCAGGCCATCCAACGTCTTGAGTGCCGCCCGATCGCCGACGACCGTTGCCGATACGGGGCAGAGGATGGGGCGCAGCGAAGTGAGGGGGAGGCGAAACGTATCGGCGATACCGGTGGGGTTGCCACCCGTGGCGATAATTACGGCATGTGCCTGCAGGGCCTCGTTCTTGCGAGGGACATCGGCGAGCGCTTTCCGAAGCGAGCGGAGCTCCGATTTTCGGTCGTCGTGCTTTTTTGCCTTGAGTGCCCGCGCTGGACGGTCTATCTGGAGTGCCCAGCCTTCGGAAGCTTTGTGTGCCGAGGCAACGTTGGCTCCGCAGATTAAGGTGATACCCAGGCGGTCGCAAACATTGAGAAGTGCGTCGCGCACCGATTCGGCGCGAAGGGAGCGCGGGTACAGCCGGCCTTCCTCGGAGGTTGTCATGATGCCCAGCGAGGAGAAGAAACCCATAAGCTCTTGTTCGGGCTGGGGGCCCATGACGGATTCGACGAATGCGGGGTGGTTATACCGCTGAGGATCAATCGATTCGTTGGAGAGGTTGCAGCGGCCGTTACCGGTCGCAAGGAGCTTAAGGCCGCAGGCGACATCGCGCTCAACGATGCAGACGCTTTTGCCAGCGCGTGCGGCCGTAATGGCGGGGG
>CAJMPF010000097.1 GCA_905215195.1 uncultured bacterium
TCGTCCAGGTCGATCCCAAACGGCGCCACCTGCGCAGCCGCCAGGTCGTCGGACGTAAACCGAAAGTACTCACCCACGCCGCAGGCCGCAGCCAAACCGGAAAAGATCTCCCGACCGGGACGCGTGTCGCCATGCAACACGGGCAACACGGCATTGCGGTAGAACACGCGCGTATCGTTGGCACCTGTCACCGTTCCCACGCCGCGCTCAGCCTCCAGATACGTCACGTCGGGCAGCACGAAGTCAGAAGCGCGCGCTGTCTCGGACCAGCGAATATCAATCGTCACGAGCAAGTCGAGCTGCCGCAAGATGCCAAGCCACGCATCGACGTTGCCATAGCCTGCCCCGGGATTGCTGGCATAGACGATAAGCCCGCGCAGCTCACCGGCAAGGATGGACTGACCGACGGTCGTGCACAGGCCGCGTACCGGATCGACCAGCGGATAGCGCTCGGACCCCAGCTTGGGCCCACGCGGCACCGGCGGCGTCGCAAAGCGTGCGGGATCGAGGTCGCCCAACACAAGCGGCGTGGGCGGGTTGAGGGCACCGCCCGCGTGTCCGATGCAGCCCAGCAGCACATCGACCAAGCAGATAGCGCGCGCGGTCTGGGTGCTATTGGCATACGCGATTCCGATGCCGCCATGAAAGCCCGCATCCACCACGGCGGCAGGCGCGGCGGCAGCGAGATCGCGCGCCGTGGCGACAATCTCTGCGGCCGGCACGTCGCACATCGACTCGGCCCACTCGGGCGTCCAAGCACTGGCCGCCTGTGCCAGCTCGTCAAAACCCGTGGTATAGCGGTCCACAAACTCATGGTCGTACAGGCCCTCGGCAATCAACACGTGGGCAATACCCAACAGCAGCGCCAAGTCGCAGCCCGGGCGCACGCGGAGCCAGCGATCGGCAATAGCGGCCGAGCCGCTGCGCCGGGGGTCGACCACGATAATCTTCGCCCCGCGCCGGCGCGCATCGTTGAGCGCATCAACGGCCTCCATCGTCGACGAATCGACAATGGAACGTCCCAAATACATAATGCAATCGGTATGTGCCAGGTCGGAGGCGGGGCTGTAGCCCAGGCTGTGCTCCCAACCGGTAAGTCGGCTTACCTCGCAGGCACCGTCGGCACCGTACACGTTAGGCGAGCCCAGTGCATGCATAAAGCGATACGCCCAGTAGCGGTCGAACGAGGGCACGCCGAGTGTCATGCCCAGCGCACGAGGCCCGCACTCGTCAACAATCCCCCCAAGGCGCACAGCGATCTGCGCGAACGCCTCGTCCCAGGTAATCGCATCAAACCCCGAGCCATCAGCTCGTCGGCGCATGGGGTGCATGATGCGGTCGTGCTCGTCAAACGGCATTGCCAGGCGATGCCGACCGCGAGCGCAGAGGGCACGCGCCACGCACGGGTGCCCCGGCACCGGCAACTCGGCCACCACACGCCCATCCTCAACGCGTGCCGCAAAGGCGCAATCGGCATAGCATCCCCCGCATGTGGTCACCACGGCGCGACCGTCACGCTTCACAGCAGATGCCATCTCGATTACCCCTTTCATCAGCCAAACACAACAGGCCAAAAGCCCGGCAACGAGCACCAGGCCAAAAAAGCCTCCCGCACGGCAACGCCCCGCGGGAGGCCAACGTCAAACAGACGGTACCTTACGCCTCGGACTTCTTGGCGTAGACAAACCAGTAGCCGAGCGCGATCAGAACCGCGCCGCCCACGATGTTGCCCAGCGTGGCGGCGGATAGATTAAACGCAATACCCGCGACGTTGAGTGCATCGGCGCCGGCGACCTTGGCACCATAGCCGCACGCGTGCATCACGGCACCCATGGGCAAAAAGTACATGTTGGCAACGCAGTGCTCAAAACCGCAGGCCACAAAGGCGGCGATGGGCAGCAGAATGCCCACGACCTTATCGACCACGGTCTTGCCGGCGGTACCGATCCACACGGCCAGGCACACAAAGATGTTGCACAGGATACCGCGGAAGAAGATCGTCACCCAGTCGATCGTCACCTTGCCGGCGGCGACGCTCACCATGGAATTGGCGACCGCCTCGCCGTTGAGCTTATAGATGCCGGCCATGTACACCAAAAAGACGATGAACAGGGCACCGACAAAGTTACCGACCCATACGACGACCCATGCCTTGAGCATCTGAGCCAGGGTGATCTTTTTGCTCTTGAGCGCGCAGACCATAAGCGAGTTGCCGGTGAACAGCTCGGCGCCACACACCAGCACCAGCACCAGGCCCAGGCAAAAGCACAGGCCGCCCACGACGCGCTGGGCGCCCCAGCCCAGCGTGCTATCGCTCAAAAACACGGTAAAGAACAGACCGCCGAAGGCGATAAACGCGCCGGCGAACATTGCCAACAGAAAGGCCTTAGGGACCGGCAGGTTAGCCTTGGTCACGCCGGCGGCCTCGGTCTTGGCCTCGATCGCGGCGGGCGCCAGGCAATCGGGAGCGGGGAACTCCGCCTTGGAATCTGCCATGTCAATCACTTCTTTCCTAATCAGCAGGGACAAGCGCTCCTATTGCTCTTGCCCCAAGCGGACAAAGTGGGAAAAGTCGTTGGCGGCCACGGCGTCGTACACGGCGTCGACGGCCTCAAAGACCTCCGGGGACATGGGGTTATAGAACTCCGTATCGCCCGGCTGAATCCCTATGAAGACGATATCTTCGCACGATTGCTCGATTTCCTCGATCAGAATCGACAAAGGGAGCGAATGCGTGGTGAACATCGACTTGCGGGCCACATCGCGCTTATCGAGCAGGCGGATAGACCCGACGGGCAGCGCCATGTCGGCGGCATCGACCAAGACCAGGCGAGGCGGACGCTCGCGCTTGACCTCGATGATGTCGTCCTCGGGCGTTTGGCCACCGTCGATGGTGTACCAACCGGCAATGGGCGCGTCCTCCATCTTTTTGGAGAGCACGGGGCCGGCGGCATCGTCGGCACGCAGCACGCTTCCCGCCGTGAGCACGATACCCGCAAACGGGGCGCCGTTCACACGTCCATCCACAACGCGACCCATTACTGCAACCTTCCCGTCAGGTACACGCCCGACACATCGCGCACGCGCTCAACCAGATCGCGGAACTTCATCAGAAACGCGACCTGCTGGGCATGCAGGCCAAAGTCGTCGTCGAACACCGAGATGCCGGCCTTGGCCGAGCCGCGAAAACCGCGCTCGTCGAGCAGCGTGTCGCAGGCCTCGAGCAGCGACGGCACCGCCGCCTTGTCAAGCTGGCACTCGCCAAAGGAGCGGATGGCCTCGAACTTGGTCGTGGCCTCCCCCTCCGGCAGCGCATCGACGAGCGAATAGAAGACATCCACCGGCACCGACAGGCGCGGCTCAAAGCAATCGAGCACGCCGGTGTGGTGGCCCACGGCGAGCGTGTAGTACAGCACGTCGCAGGCCTCCTGGGGAACGTCTTCCTCGGTCTCCACAAACTTACGCGTGAGCTCGTAGAAGACCACCTGGTCGGGCGCATGGCCCAGGCAGGGGTCGGCGACGCCCTCGGCGGCCTCGTCGCTTGCGCGCGAGGCATCGCCAAAGGAGCCGCCGAGCATACCGGGGCCCGCAAAGTAACCAGAGCGGTCCGTGAGCTCCATCTAGCGACCTCCGGCCAGCACCAGATCCTGCAGCGCCGAGTAGACCTCAACGCGGCGCGGATCGTCCTGCTTGTCGATGAGCAGCGCCATGGCACCTCGGATATCACCCTTGGGCGCGCCCTCGAGCGTATCCATAAACTCATTGGCCAGGTCGCGGCCGTAACGATAGCCGCTCATGGCGCGAGCCTCGCGCTCGATGGCAACGCGCAGCTTGTACGGCACGCCGGGGTGCAGGATATCGGCCTGCTCGCCGGCGGCCTCCACCGTGGTCTCGGCATGGAGCTTTTGGTCCAGCAGGCCAAGTGCCATGGCAAAGCCGTAGACGGTCTGCGCGGGGCTGGGCGGGCAGCCGGGGATGTAGACATCGACCGGCAGAATCTTATCCGTGCCGCCCCAGACGCAGTAGTTGTCGTAGAAGATGCCGCCGGTGCAGCCGCACGCGCCATAGGACACCACGATCTTGGGATCGGGTGCGGCCTCAAACGCGCGCAGGGCCGGCATGCGCATGGCACGCGTCACGGCGCCGGTGTACAGCAGCACATCGGCGTGACGGGGCGAGGGCACGACCTTGATGCCAAAGCGCTCGACGTCAAAGACGGGCGTGATGGAACCGAAGATCTCGATCTCGCAGCCGTTGCAGCCGCCGCAGTCGACACGGTAGACGTACACCGAGCGCTTGATCTTCTTAAGAAGGGTCGCCTTGGCCTTCTCGATGCTCTCGTCGAGCTCGATCTTGGTCGGGCGGTACTGAAGCCGCTCGGGCAAAAGCGTGGGTTCGACCATGGTTACTCCTCCTTCGTTTCAAAATCCATGATGATGCCCTCGACCGGCGCCGGACCGGCGGGAATCTCGGGCGCATCGGGGTTAAGCTCGCGGTCGATATACTCCGGGTTCACACCGTGGCCGCCCAGATACTCCATGCCGGGGCCCTGGGGCTCACCGGACGCAAGCGTCTCGTTGGCAGCCATGCCGTGCGCGTTGCCGGTCTTTACGGCCGAGGCGGCGCGCAGGGCGTCGAGCTCGCGCTTGCACTCCTGGCACATACCGACGGTACGGGCGGCCTGCTCGGCCTCCATGCCGCCGGCCTTTTGCAGCAGGCGCTTAGCGTAGTCGATCTCCTTGTGCGGGGCGAACGGCTTGCCGCAGCGCGAGCAGTGCTCGAGCGTGTAGACGCTCTTGCTGGTGAGGTCGTCCTTGCTCATGACGGCCAGCTCAAACTCCTCGGTGAGCTTGATGGCCTCCATGGGGCAGGCTTCCTCGCAGCGACCGCAAAAGATGCAGCGGCCGTAGTCGATCGACCAGGTGATGGTGTCGGCCGCAAGGTCGGTGTCCATGCGAATGGCATCGGCCGGGCACGCCACGCCGCAGGCACCGCAAGCGATGCAGAGCTCAGCATTGTGCTCGGGCTTGCCGCGCATGTCCTTGTTGGTGGGGAACGGCGCAAACGGGTACTTGACCGTCGCGTCGCCGGCCTTGGCGTTAACTTTCCAAAGCTTCAGCATATTAGAGCGCCTCCTCATCGAGCGGGGCGGCCATGGTGCCCTCGCCCGCAAGCGGCGACTTGTCGCGCCAGACGTTCTCGAACTGCTCCTTGTCGAGCACGTGGTCGCGCTTGGCGGCGACATCGGTCACCGTCACGCGATCGGTGCAGGAGTAGCACGGGTCGAGCGAGCCGACGATCAGCGCCGCGTCGCCCACGGTGTTGCCGCGGAACATGTAGCGCAGGACCGGCCAGTTGCTGTACGTGGCCGCCTTGGCGCGCCAGCGGTAGCACTTCTGGTTATTGCCGAGCATGGCCCAGTGCACGTCCTCGCCGCGCGGCGCCTCGGTGGCGCCGATGGCGTACTTGTGCGGGGTGTACTCCCAATCCGTGGTGAGGATGGGGCCCGACGGGCAGTTCTCGAGCATGGTCTCGATCATATCGATCGAATCGTAGACCTCCTGGATGCGAACGGCGGTACGGCCGAAGGCATCGCAGGTGTCTGCCGTAGCGGCGTGCATCTTTTGGACATCCGGATCGGCGTAGCCGTCGAAGGGATGGTCAAAGCGCACGTCGCGGGCATAGCCCGAGCCACGCATGAGCGGGCCGACCGGCGAGAAGTCGCGTGCGATCTTGCGGTCCAAGATGCCGATACCGCTCGTACGCTCGATAAAGTTGGGCGTGGAGAGCAAGACGTCGACGAGTTCCTGAACCTCGGAGCGCAGCTGGTGGATGGTCGTGAGCGTGGAGAGCTTCTGCTCGGCCAAAATGTCGCGACGCACGCCGCCGATCACGTTAAGGCCGTAGGTCTTGCGGTGACCGGAGAGCTTCTCGGCCAGATCCATGGACTTCTCGCGGACGCGGAAGAACTGCTGGAAGCCGGAGTCGAAGCCCGTGTAGTGCGACGCCAGGCCAATGTTGAGCAGGTGCGAGTGCAGACGCTCGACCTCGAGCATGATGGCGCGGATGTACTGGGCGCGCGGCGGGACATGAATGCCCTGGGCGCGCTCGACGGCCTCGGCATAGGCCACCGAGTGGGCGCAGCCGCAGATGCCGCAAATGCGGTCGGCGAGGAAGGTCACGGCATCATAGTTCAGGCGCGTCTCGGCGACCTTCTCCATGCCGCGGTGCACATAGAACAGGCGGTAGTCGGCGTCGACGATCGTCTCGCCCTCGACGAACAGGCGGAAGTGGCCAGGCTCGTCGGAGGTAATGTGCAGCGGGCCCATGGGGACGAGCGTCGTCTCCTTGCCCTTGGTGTCGGCCAAGAACTCGTAGTTTTCCATGTCGCTCGCGGGAGCGGGACGGAAGCGGTAGTCCATGGAGTCCTTGCGCAGCGGGTACAGGCCGCTGGGCCAATCGTCGGGCAGCACCAGGCGACGACGATCGGGCAGACCCTCGGGAATCAGGCCGAACATATCGCGCAGCTCGCGCTCGCCCCACACGCAGGCGGGGACGAACGGTGTCACGGACGGGAACGTCATCTTGGCGGGGTCGACCTCGGCACGCACGGTAACCCAGCCGGGGTCCTCCCCCTCCATGGAGATGACATAGTACACGGCGTAACGGCCGCACAGGCTG
>CAJMPF010000098.1 GCA_905215195.1 uncultured bacterium
TCCTGCAGGGCGATGACGTCCATGCCCATGTCGTTGGCGCTACCGTGACCCTGCTGGTCCTCGCGCACGGCCTCGATGGCACTCACGTACGTGTTGGCCGCAGACATCGCCGTCACGCAGGTCACGCCGCGGCGCACCGCCTCGGTACGCAACAGATAGCCGTCGCCACGCGAACCCGGTCCGTACGGCGTGTTGATGATTACCGCGATCTCGCCATCGGCGATGAGGTCGCCGATGTTGGGACGCTCGCCGTCGTGCGGGCCGCTGATCTTCTCCACGACCTCGCAGGTCACGTTGCCGCCGCGCAGCACGCGCGCCGTGCCCTCGGTGGAGCAAATGTCAAAGCCCAGGTAGCGCAGGATACGGGCGACCGAAAGGATGTGACGCTTGTCGCGGTCGCACACGCTGATGAACACCTTGCCGGCGCTCGGGTCGGGCAGCTTGTAGTCGATCGCCAGCTGCGTCTTGGCGTATGCCTCGGGATAGCTCTTGGCGATACCCATGACCTCGCCCGTCGACTTCATCTCGGGCCCCAGGATAACGTCGGCGCCCGGGAAACGGCCCCAGGGCATAACGGCTTCCTTCATGCAGAACCAATCGAGCTGACGCTCGTCGCACGGCAGGCCCAGGCTGGCGATGGAATCGCCTGCCATGATACGTGCGGCACACTTGGCGAGCGGCACACCGGTGGCCTTGGAGATAAACGGGACGGTACGGCTTGCGCGCGGGTTGGCCTCGATCACGTAAACGGTCTCGCCCTTAATGGCGTACTGCACGTTGACCAGGCCGCGTACGCCCAGCGCCATCGCGATGCGGCGCGTGGTCTCGCGAAGCTTTGCCTGCAGGCTCTCGCTAAAGCTGAACGGCGGGATGCAGGTCGCAGAGTCGCCGGAGTGAATACCGGCCTCCTCGATATGCTCCAGGATACCGCCGATATAGACCTCTTCGCCATCGCACAGGGCGTCGACATCGGACTCGATCGCACCCTCCAGGAAGCGGTCCAGATACACCGGGTAGTCGGGGCTAATGCGCGCAGCCTCGGCCATGTAATCGCGCAGATGCTCGGCATCGTAGGCGATCATCATGCCGCGGCCGCCCAGCACGTAGCTCGGACGCACCAGCAGCGGGTAGCCGATGTGCGCGGCCACGGCCTCGGCCTCCTCAAACGAGGTGGCCTGGCCCGCCGGCGGGTACATGATGCCCAGCTTGTCGAGCAGAGCGGCGAAGCGCTCGCGGTCCTCGGCAAAGTCGATGGCATCGGGCTTGGTGCCCATGATGTTCACGCCGCTCTCCTCGAGCATGCGCGCCAGCTTAAGCGGGGTCTGGCCGCCGAGCGTCACCACGACGCCATCGGGACGCTCAACGTCGATAACGTCCATGACGTCCTCGTAGGTGAGCGGCTCAAAGTAAAGGCGGTCGGACGTGTCGTAGTCGGTCGAAACGGTCTCGGGATTGCAGTTGACCATGATGGTCTCAAAGCCGCGGGCCGCCAGCGCATAGCTCGCATGCACGCAGCAGTAGTCGAACTCGATACCCTGGCCAATGCGGTTGGGGCCGGCGCCCAGGATCATCGCCTTGGGCTTGTCCGCCGGCGTGGTCTCGTCGGGAGCTACGCACTTCTTGGCATCCGGGCTCGTGCGGTAGATGTTCTCGTACGTCTTATAGTGGTACTCCGTGGCGCTCGAAAACTCCGCAGCGCAGGTATCGACCGTCTTCATGCTGGGAACCACGCCAAGGCCCTTGCGATAGGCGCGCACAAAGCGCTCGTCCGAGCCGGTCAGCGCAGCGATCTCGGCGTCGCTCGTGCCGTACTGCTTGAGCAGACGCATCGCGTCGGCGTCGATATCCTCCACACGCAGGCCGCGGATGCTCTCCTGGACCTGTACCATGTCGTTGATACGGTTGAGGTACCACGGATCGATACCGCAGATGGCATGAATGCGGGCGATGTCCCAGCCGCGGCGCAGGGCCTCGACCACAAAGAAGATGCGATGCTCGGTCGGGGTTGCCACGGCCTGAGCGAGCTCGTCGTCGCTCAGCTTGTCGGCACCCTCCTTGCCACCGGCGCAAATGCCCTGGTGTCCGTCCTCCAGCGAGCGCATGGCCTTGCCAAAGGCCTCCTCAAAGGTGCGGCCAATCGCCATGATCTCGCCCACGGCCTTCATGCGCGTGGTAAGCGTGGGGTCGGTACCCTTGAACTTCTCGAAGGCAAAGCGAGGCACCTTGACCACACAGTAGTCAATCGTGGGCTCAAAGCAGGCAGGCGTTGCCTTGGTAATGTCGTTGACGATTTCGTCGAGCGTGTAGCCCACAGCCAGGCGCGCGGCGGCCTTGGCGATGGGGAAACCCGTTGCCTTGGAGGCCAGTGCGGACGAGCGGCTCACGCGCGGGTTCATCTCGATGACGATCAGGCGGCCGGTGTTGGGGTTCACGGCAAACTGCACGTTGGAGCCACCGGTCTCGACGCCGATCTTCTCCAAAATGGCGAGCGAGGCCACGCGCATGCGCTGATACTCAAGGTCGGAGAGCGTCTGCGCCGGCGCCACGGTGATGGAGTCGCCGGTATGCACGCCCATGGGGTCGAGGTTCTCGATGGAGCACACGATGATGCCGTTGCCGGCGTGATCACGCATGACCTCCATCTCATACTCTTTCCAGCCCTCGATGGACTCCTCGACCAGCACCTCGTGGGCAGGCGAGAGCTCCAAGCCCTGGCTCACGATGGAGACGAGCTCCTCGTGGGTATGCGCGATGCCGCCGCCGGCGCCACCGAGGGTAAAGCTCGGACGCAGCACGCAGGGATAGCCCACGCGCTCGGCGATGGCCTCGGCGTCGGCCACGCTGTAGGCATAGCCCGAGCGCGCGACCTCCAGGCCGATCTCGGCCATGGCCTCGTTAAAGAGCTTGCGGTCCTCGCCGCGCTCGATGGCGGCCAGGTCGCAGCCGATCATCTCGACGCCGTACTTGTCGAGCGTACCGTCTTTCGCCAGCTCGACGGCGGCGTTCAGACCGGTCTGGCCGCCCAGCGTGGGCAGCAGCGCGTCCGGGTGCTCTTTCTTGATTACGCGCTCGATAAACTCGGCGGTAATGGGCTCAACATAGGTGCGGTCGGCAAGACCCGGGTCGGTCATGATGGTCGCCGGGTTGGAGTTGACCAGGATGACCTCAAAGCCATCCTCTTTGAGCACCTTGCAGGCCTGGGCGCCGGAGTAGTCGAACTCGCAGGCCTGGCCAATAACAATGGGGCCCGAACCGATAACGAGGATGCGCTTGATGTCAGTACGTTTCGGCATGTTAGTTCTCCTCGGTCTCAGCGGTCTCGGACTCAGCAAAGTTCCAGCCGGCAAGGCGGTCCTTCGCGGTATCGATGTCCAGGTAGTTCTCCTCGCCGTCCATGAGTCGCGTAAAGGCGGTAAAGAGATAGTGGGCATCGGTGGGGCCAGGCGAAGCCTCGGGGTGGTACTGGACCGAGAAGCACGGGGCGTCGAGCAGCTGGATGCCCTCGGCGGTGCCGTCGTTGAGGTTCACATGCGTCAGGCGAATGCGACCAAAGCGCTCGTTCATCACGACCGGCGCGATTCCGCGGCGCACCCAGGCGCGCAGATCTCCATCGGCCGCATGCTCGGTCTCGCCGCCCGAAAGCTCGGGGACAAGCTTGCCCAGACTGGGGAACAGCAGGCCAAAGCCGTGGTTTTGCGCGGTGATCTCCACGCGGCGGCTCACCAGGTTCATGACCGGCTGGTTGCCACCGCGGTGACCGAACTTAAGCTTTTCCATCTGGGCGTCGCAGGCCAGGCTGATCATCTGGTGACCAAGACAAATACCAAAGACCGGCACCTTGCCGATCAGCTGCTGCACCTGCTCGTAGGTCTCCACCACGGCGTCGGGGTCGCCGGGGCCATTGGACAAAAAGACACCGTCGGGATTCATGTCGAGCACCTCACTCGCGGGCGTATCCCACGGCACGACGGTCAGGTCGCAGCCGGCACGGACCAGGCCCTCCAGAATGCCGCGCTTCACGCCGCAGTCGTAGGCAACCACTTTGTGGCGGGCAGGAGCGGCAGGGGCAAGCGCAAAGTCATGCGTAGTGGGCAGGTCGCTCGCGGCAAAAGCGTGGGGCTCAGGGCAGCTCACGGTCTTGACCAGGTTCTCGCCGACCAGCGTGGGCGCGGCGGACAGGCGCTCAGCAAGCTCGTCGACGTCGAAGATCTCGGTCGAGATAATGCCCATCTTAGAACCATTGTCGCGCAGATGGCGCACCAGAGCGCGGGTGTCGACACCCTCGATAGCGACGATGCCGTGAGCGCGCAGGTACTCCGGCACGCTGACGGCCGAGCGCCAGTTAGAAGGCGTGGCGCACATGTCGCGAACGATCATGCCGCGCATAGCCGGAGCGCTCGCAGGGCGCACGGCGTCGCCGGGGAAGGCCGACTGGACGTCGGTCTCGTCAATGCCGTAGTTACCGATCTGCGGATAGGTCATGGTTACGATTTGGCCGGCATAACTCGGGTCGGTCATGACCTCAAAGTAGCCCTCGAGCGAGGTGTTGAAGCAGACTTCGCCGGTCGCGGTGCCCTCGGCGCCGCATGCACGTCCATAAAAAATGGTCCCATCCTCAAGATACAGGATGCAGGGACCACAGGTGCCCTTGCTGGTTTTGGCCAGCATACGCTGGCAAAGCTCGCTGGGCGCGAAGGTGCGGGCGGCAGCGCCCGCGGTATGGTTGTTCGCCATAATTCTCCTTCCCGGTCTCACAGGACCGGCTTAAAGGTGTGTAGTTAGGCCTCGCGGTATTGTAACCGCAAGCATGCCTCATGGCGTTAATTTCATCGAAATGTTTACGAAATGATAATTATGACTTTCTATGCATAATGATTTCTCTGGGACGGGGATTAAAAAATCATCCCGCGGGGCTTGTGGCTCACGCGGGATGATGGCCTCTTACTTTTTCTTGTCCTGCTCCAGCAGTTCGGACGGTGTGCGATCGGGCTTGCCGCCGCGGAAAATCTCGCGGCCATGCAGACGATGCTCCAGGTCACGCTCGGCCTTTTCCTCGTCAATCTTGGTCTGGCTCACCACCGGGTCCTCAATCAACGACGACACCGAGTTCACCTGCTTCTGAATGCGCTCGGCGATGGTGTCATCCATACTCACGATGCGCATCTTCCAGTCGATACTCGTGGCGTTGGATGAGCTCTTGGTCCACACGAACGTCAAAATGGCGCTCTGGTGGCCCCGCGCGGGGAACATGCCAAAGAAGGAATCGTGCTGGATATTGCTGTCCTCATCGATATAGGCGTGCACGTTGTACACTACGCGGTCAATCTTATCGTTGAGCAGCGCGTTGGTCGCAAGCGCCGCGGCCTGGATCTGCCCGTTGGACAGCAGCTCGAGCTCGTTGGCAGAAGACGTGTCCAACACCGTCACCTCGACTGTGCCCGTACGCTCATCGGCCTCATCGACGGTAAAGTCGAGCGGGAACTGCGTAAAGCCGTTGCCCCATTCAAGTCCACCCTTGAGCGCGGTCGAAACGGTATCGACCGAAACGCTCTCGGACAGGTTGGCGGTGTTCAGACGACGCATCACGCCGTAGCCAATCTGCATGCCCACGATCAGCACCAAAATACCGATGACCACGGCCATCGCGGTCTTCGTAATGGTATGGCTCACCTGCGAGCCCGAAGGATCGTCCTCGGACAGCGGGTCGATATGTTTTGCCTGGCTCGCGCGGTCCTCGCTGCGCAGCTGCGCTAGCGCCGCTTTGTCACCGCGCTTGGCCGCAGCCTCCTTCTCACGCATGCGCTCGGTACGCTTTTTGGCGAGCGTGGGATCCAAGACGCCGGATGCATCGATTTCGGAGAATAACTCCGTCACTTCTTCCGGAGTCAAAGGGTTCTTGTCAGCCATAAACTACCTGTCATATCAATCAGTCGAGCTCGTGCGCACGCGCACCTTCGAACTGCATTCGATAGTAACGGGCATAGGTGCCGCCACGGGCGAGAAGCTCCTCGTGCGTGCCACGCTCCACAACGCGACCATGCTCAACGGTCGCAATCTCATCGGCATGCTTAATGGTCGAAAGACGGTGGGCGATGATAATCGTGGTACGTCCGCGTGCCAGCTCTTCGAGCGACTCCTGCACCGCCTCCTCGCTCTCATTATCCAAAGCACTTGTCGCCTCGTCCAAAATCAGGATCTTGGGGTTCTTGAGAAACACGCGCGCGATGGCAACGCGCTGCTTCTGTCCGCCCGAAAGACGGCTGCCGCGCTCGCCCACCACGGTGTCGTAGCCCTGCGGAAGCGACTCGATAAAGGCATCGATGTTGGCGCGACGGGCGGCCTCGGCGATCTCTTCTGCCGTAGCGCCCGGCTTGCCGTAGGCGATGTTCTCGCCGATCGTTCCATCAAACAGGTACACATCTTGCTGCACCAGGCCGATGGCACGGCGCAGACTATGTCACATCGCGCACGTCCTGACCGTCGATGCTAATGGATCCGGTAGCCACGTCATAAAAGCGCGGCAGCAGCGAACAGGTCGTGGACTTGCCGCCGCCCGAAGGGCCAACCAAAGCGATGGTCTGCCCGGGCTTGATGGACAGGTCCATATGGTCGATAACGGGACGCTCGTCGGCATAGCCCTCGCCCAGCTCGACATCCTCGTAGTTAAAGC
>CAJMPF010000099.1 GCA_905215195.1 uncultured bacterium
CATGGTGTTGAACAGGCGAATGTTCTGGAAGGTACGGGCGATGCCCATACGGTTGACCTGATAGACCGACTTGCCAGAGGTGTCCTCACCGTCGAGCAGGATGGTGCCGTGCGTGGGCTGGTATACCTTGGTGAGCAGGTTGAAGACCGTGGTCTTGCCGGCGCCGTTGGGACCGATCAGACCGGCGATCTCGGTCTTGCCGATAGTCAGGCTAAAGTCGTCGACTGCCTTAAGGCCACCGAACTCAATGCCCAGGTGGATGCACTCGAGTGCAGGGCGTTGGCCCAAGTCGCGGTCGGGAACGATGGCGCCAGAAGGATACGGGACCATCTTGCCCTTCTTGAACTCAAATTTACTGGGCATCGGCTGCCACCTCCTTCTTGGGAGCAAAGCGGTCCTTGACGCGACCGAAGAACGCCTTGAGCTGCGGGTTGTTGGTAAAGATCATGACCAGGATCAGCACGATAGCGTAGATGAGCATGCGGTAGTCCGAGAACTGACGGAGCAGCTCGGGAAGTACCGTGAGCAACGCCGCCGCGATAACGGAGCCGCGCATATTGCCCAGGCCGCCCAGGACCACGAACACCAGGATAAGGATGGACGTATTGAAGTCGAACTTAGTGGCGGAAAGCTGCGAGAAGTTACCGCCGAAGAGGGCTCCGGCAGCACCGGCGAGGGCAGCGGAAACCACGAACGCGATCATGCGGTACTGGGTGACGGAGATGCCCACGGACTCGGCTGCAATCTTGTTGTCGCGCACGGCCATAATGGCACGGCCGGTACGGCTGCGAACCAGGTTGAGCACGATCACGAGTGCGACCATGACCAGGATGGCACCGGCGAGGAAGGTCGAGTAGGTCGACACGCCTGATGCGCCCTGCGCGCCCTTGATGATGGCGGTGCCGTCCTCGAGCAGATGCAGGTCGTCGATCGTGGAGTTGCCCGTGATGTTAAAGATCACATGCAGGCCGCGGGAGTCGACGCCCACGATAAGGCAGGTGACGATCTCTTTGATGATCTCGCCAAAGGCCAGCGTCACGATAGCCAGGTAGTCGCCGCTCAGGCGCAGGACCGGAATGCCGATCAAGAAGCCCAGGATGGCGGCGGCGATAGCACCGACCACGATGCTGATGATAAGGCGCACCGGATCGGAGGGAACGGCGCTCTCCAGCGCGACGGCGGTGACGATGCCCGTGTAGGCACCGACACTCATAAAGCCCGCATGACCCAGCGACAAGTCGCCCGCGATGCCGACGACGAGGTTAAGGGAGATAGCCATGACGATGTAGGCCGTAATGGGAACCAGCTGACCGGCGATCATGCGCGGAATCATGTGGTTAGACTGCATAAAGAACACGATGGCGAACGCCACAAGGCACATGGCGTACGTAACAAAGTCGTGACGCGTCTGCTTGTCTTTAAGAAACTTCATAACGCTCACCTACACCTTCTCGGGGACGTACTTGCCCAAGAGGCCGGCAGGCTTGACGAGCAGGACGATGATCAGAACACCAAAGACGATGGAGTTGGCAAGGCTCGTGGAAATGTAAGCCTGCGCCATCGCCTCGATGATGCCGATGAGAATGCCACCGACAAAGGCACCGGGGATGGAGCCGATGCCGCCGAAGACGGCGGCGTCGAAGGCCTTGATGCCAGGCATGGCGCCCGTCGTAGGCTGCAGCACCGGCGAGTAGGAGCACAGGAGCACGCCGGCGATGGCGGCAAGCGCCGAGCCGATGGCAAACGTCATCGAGATGGTGCGGTTGACGTTGATGCCCATGAGCTGAGCGGCGGCCTTGTCCTCGGACACGGCGCGCATGGCCTTGCCCATCTTGGTCTTACCTGTAAAGAACATCAGGCCGGCCATGATAACCAGGCAGGCGACGATGGTGACGAGCGAGACGGCGCTTACGTTGAACTTGGCCAAGAACTCCGGCACCTGGAAGGTGACGAGCGAAGTGAAGTTCTTGGGCGTGGCGCCCCACAGAAGCTGCGCGGCGTTCTGTAGGAAGTAAGACACGCCGATAGCCGTGATCAGAACGGCCAGCGGGCCTGCTTGGCGCAGCGGCTTATAGGCCAGACCCTCGATGAGAACGCCGAGAACCGTGCAGACCACACAAGAAAGAATTACAGATGCCCAGCCCGGGAGGCCGAGATACGACGTGGCACAGAACGAGACATAGGCACCGACCATGATAACGTCGCCGTGAGCGAAGTTCAGCATCTTGGCGATACCGTAGACCATGGTGTAGCCCAACGCGATGATGGCGTAGACGCTGCCCATGGACAGGCCGTTGACCAGGTATTGGATAAAGACCGTCATGTTCCACATCCCCCTTTCGAATAGGTTTCCAGTTAATGTATGAAACAGGGACGTTACACTGTCCCTAGATACCAAGCAAGCAGGGAAGGCCAAAACCTCCCCTGCTTGGGATCAAAACCGCTCTATGTAAGGCGGCCAATTAGGCCTGTACGTACTTGCCGTCGGTGATGACGTACGCCGTGGGCTCCTTCTGGACCTGGCCCTTATCGTTCCAGGTGAGCTTGCCGGTCAGACCGTCAACGGTAATCTTGAGCATAGCCTTGGACAGCTTCTCGGCGGCCTCGGTCGGGTCGGCGTCGACACCAAGACCGGCCTCCTTGAGGGCCTCGGCCACCGCGTGCACGCCGTCGTAGGCGTCGGCGGCAAACTGGTCGGGGGTATCGCCGTACTTATCCTTGTAAGCGTTGACGAAGTCGGCGTTCTTCTCGTCGTCGGCGGAGAACGGGGTCATGAGCAGCAGGCCCTCGGCAAGAGAGGTGTCGAAGCCCTCAACGCCCAGGATGCCGTCCATGCCGTCGCAGCCCATCATCTTGACGTCGTAGCCCATGTCCTTGGCGTTCTTGAGCAGGACGGACGCCGGCGTGTAGTAGATCGGCGCAAAGATCATGGTGGCGCCGGCCTGCTTGGCCTTGGTCAGCTGGTTGGTAAAGCTCGTGGCGGAGTCGTCCTTAAAGGTCTCCTCGTCAACAATCTCGAGCTTGGACTCAGCGGCCTGGGCCTTAAAGGAATCTGCGATGCCCGAAGAATAGGCGTCGCCGGAGTTATAGAACAGCACGAACTTCTCGTCCGCATACTTCTGCGCCAGGAACTTGGCAGCGTTGACGCCCTGGTTGGGGTCGGTGAAGCAAACCTGGAAGACGCAATCCTTGCCGTCGGTGACGTCCTCGGAGGACGCGGACGGGGTGATCATGAACGTCTTGGGGTCGTTGCCACACTCTGCGGCAACGGCAACCGACGCACCCGTGGTGGTCGGACCGACGAGGGCCTGCATGCCCCAGTCGAGCAGGGTGTTGAAGGCGTTGACGGCCTTCTCGCCGTCGGCCTGGTCATCTTCGGCCTTGCTGGCAAGCGGCAGCTCTTTGGTCGAGAAATCCTTACAGCCAAGCTCGACACCCTGGGTAACGGACTTGCCGTAGGACGCGTTGGCGCCGGTCAGCGGGCCGATGGTACCGATCTTAAACGAAGCGTCGCTCGAAGCGGAACCGCTGTCGCCGCCGTTGGAGGAGCAACCAGCTAGAATGGACATCGCCCCCAGACCTGCTGCGCTCGCGATAACGCTCCTGCGATTCATAACAGGGTTCAATGACTTACCGGTGAGGCTCGACATGCGGCTCTCCTCTCAAATCTCGTCGGGTTTCGGTTACCCGACAGGCCATCCTTCGCCGTGTTCGGCGTTCGCAAAATACTAGACGCTTTAGTTAAGGAAAGTGGCGATTATTTCAACTTTTCTTTGGATTTGTTCATTTATCCATAGTTCTGCGTATTACTATTACTTTATGCAGTAATGCCACTTTATTGTGTGAAAGTAATGTTTCCGTTCTGTTACAGGCGTCCCTGCCCTGAATAAAACGGCCTCACCGGTCGCGCTTTATGCGCACTTAGGCGGCGATGTACTTGCCGTCCTGAATCACATAGGCCGTAGCAGGCTTTTCGACCTGACCTTCGTCATTCCACGTTAGCTCGCCGGTCAGGCCGTCGATCTTGATCTTGCGCATGGCCTTGGCAAGGTCGCCGGCAATGTCGGCGCCGTCGGCCGTAATGTCGATGTCTGCCTTGTCGATGGCCTCGACGATGGCGTGGACGCAATCGTAGGCGTCGGCGGCAAACTGGTTAGGCGTCTCGTCGTAGGCGTCCTTATATGCCTTGACGAAGTCGGCATTCTTCTCGTCGTCGGCAGAGAACGGGGTCATAAGCAGCACGCCCTCGGCAAGAGAGGTATCGAAGCCTTCCACAGAGAGCAGGCCGTCCATGCCGTCGGTACCCATGAGCGTCATGTCGTAGCCCATGTCCTTGGCGTTCTTGAGCAAAACGGACGCCGGCGTGTAGTAGATCGGCGCAAAGATGAGCGTGGCGCCGGCCTCCTTGGCCTTGGTGAGCTGGTTGGTAAAGCTCGTGGAGGAATCGTCCTTAAAGGTCTCGGTATCGACGATATCAAGTTTGGACTCCTTGGCCTGCTCGGCAAAGGCATCGGCAACACCCGAGCTGTACGTATCGCCGGAGTTGTAGAACAGGGCGATCTTGGCGTCCGCGTACTTCTCGGCCAAGAACTTCGCGGCGCTGGCGCCCATGGTGGGATCGGTGAAGCAAACCTGAAAGACCGTGGTCTTATCCTTGGTGACGTCGAGAGACGAGGCCGAGGGCGTGACCATGAGCATGTCGTCGGCAATCTCGCCCGAGACAGCGACGGCAGCACCGGTGGTGACCGGACCGACGAGCGCCTGCATGCCCCAGTCACACAGGGTATTGAAGGCGTTGATAGCCTTCTCGCCGTCAGCGACGTCATCCTCGGACTTAAGCGAGAGTTTGAGGTCCTTGGTCGAGAAATCCTTGGCGGCGAGCTTGGCACCCTTCTCGGCCGAAACGCCATAGGTTGCCGCGGCGCCGGTCAGAGGGCCGATGACACCGATCTTGAAGGTCTTGCCGTCATCGGCGGAGCCGCCGTCCGAGCCACCCGACGAGCAACCAGCGAGCACCGCGGTGCCACCGAGCGCCGCGGCGCCAGCCAAGAAACTCCTGCGGTTAAGTACGTTGTTGATGCTAAACATGGTGTCCCCCTTTTCGCTGGCCGCGGTGCGGCCGTCTTGCGGTACAGGGCAAACCTTATGGTGCAAACGTTGACAGTTTGTTACGGAGTTCCGTTTGTAGCGAGCATGTTTCCAATGTTTCCGCAGCGTTTCGGGGGTGCCGTTTTGTGCGACTCCTGTTGCCTGGCGAGCACGCGCCCTCGGTTCACGCTAGAATGCACTCAACCTTTAAGCGGTTAATCCATCCATAAGATGCACGAAGGAGCTATCTATGAGCGAACCCCTGCGCACCGTGAACGTCGGTCTGATCGGTCTTGGAACCGTCGGCGGCGGCGTGGCCCGTCTGATCAAGAGCCACCACGATGAGTACCTGGCCGCCTACGGCATCGACCTTAAGCTGACCCGCGCCTGCGCGCTTGCCTGGGAGCAGGCCGAGGCGGCAGGCATTGAGCGCGAGGCCTTTACGAGCGACTGGCACGACGTCGTCACCGACCCCGCCGTCGATATCGTCGTCGAGCTCATCGGCGGCGAGCACCCCGCGACCGAAATCTTCACCACCGCCTTCGAGAACGGCAAGCACGTCGTCTCTGCCAACAAGGCCCTGTTGGGCCGTCATGTCGAGACGCTCGCCGAGAAGGCACGCGCGTGCGGCGTGCAGATTAAGTGCGAGGCCAGCTGCGGCGGTGGCATCCCCATTGTCAGCACGCTCGAGCACGACCTGGTGGGCAACAAGATCCTGACCATCGCTGGCATTCTCAACGGCACCACCAACTACATCCTGTCGCGCATGGACGCCGAGGGCGCCGATTACGCTGACGTGCTCGCCGACGCCCAGGCAAAGGGCTATGCCGAGGCCGACCCGTCCGCCGACGTCGACGGCTTCGACGCCGCCAGCAAGACGGCAATCCTCGCTTCCATCGGCTTTGGCACCCGCGTGACCACCGACGATGTCTACCAGCAGGGTATCCGTACCATCGGCGCCGAGGACATCGCCCAGGCCCGCGAGCTCGGCTACACCATCAAGCTGCTGGGCATCGCACGCAACACCGACGCCGGCGTCGACGTCCGCGTGCATCCCGCGCTCATCCCGGCAGACCATATGCTCGCCAAGGTCAACGGCGCCATGAACGCTGTCTACGTGGTAGGCGACGCCGTGGGCGAGACCATGTTCTACGGTGCCGGCGCAGGCTCCTTCCCCACCGCGAGCGCCGTCGTGGGCGATATCCTGTCGCTCTCCGAGCAGATCAGCCGCGGCGTGGCTCCGCTGCCCGAGATTGAGCCCTATGGTCACAACCTCGCCTTTAAGCCCATGGACGAGCTCCAGACCAAGTACTATGTGCGCCTGAAAGTCGCCGACCGCGTAGGCGCCCTGTCCGAGACGGTCGACATCTTTGCCAAGCACAACATCTCGATCTCGCTCATCAACCAGGTCGAGGACGGCAAATCGGGCGTCAGCGATGCCTGCTCGGTCATCTTCCTGACGCACCGCGCGCTCGAGAAGGACGTCCAGGCTGCCGCCGCCGAGCTTGCCAGCGTCGACTGCGTGGCCGAGGTCGCCAACGCCCTGCGCATCGAGGACGTCGAGGC
>CAJMPF010000100.1 GCA_905215195.1 uncultured bacterium
CGCCTTCTTGGAGGTGCCAGCGACGGGGTGCTGGAAGCGCGTGGGGTTGGTGGAGTTACCGGTGATCGAGATGTCGACGTTCTCGTGCCACATGATGGCAACGCCCTCGCGGACGTCGTCGGCGCCGTAGCAGTTGACGGCGGCGCGGGGACCATCGGAGTAGGGGATGGTCTCGACGACCTTGAGCTCGCCCGTGAAGTAGTCGAACTGGGTCTTCACGTAGGTGAAGCCGTTGATGCGGGCGATGATCTGAGCAGCGTCCTTGCCCAGACCGTTGAGGATGACGCGCAGCGGCTTCTTGCGAGCCTTGTTGGCGTTCAGAGCCAGGCCGATAGCACCCTCAGCGGCAGCGAAGGACTCGTGACCTGCCAGGAAGGCGAAGCACTCGGTGTCGTCGGAGAGCAGCATAGCGCCCAGGTTGCCGTGGCCCAGACCGACCTTGCGGTCCTCGGCGACGGAGCCGGGAACGGTGAAGGCCTGGATGCCCTCGCCGATGATGGCGGCAGCCTCAGAAGCGGACTTGGCGCCACGCTTGACAGCGAGAGCGCAACCGAGGGTGTAGGCCCACTCGGCGTTCTGGAAGGCGATGGACTGGGTGTTGTTGACGATCTCACGCGGGTTGAAGCCCTTGTCGGTGCAGATCTGCAGAGCTTCCTCGAGGGAGGCGATGCCGTTGTCGGCGAGGCACTTGTTGATCTTGTCAGCGCGGCGCTCGTAACCTTCGAACGTAACAGTCATAGTTATTTCCCTCCCTTTCTACTCGTGAACCGGGAACACGCTGGCGACGGAGTGAGTCTCCTCGTCGGTGCGCGGGTCGATGTACTTGGCAGCGTTCTCCCACTGACCATAGTGGCCCATAGCGCCAGCGATGGCCTCCTCGGGGGTCTTGCCGGCCTTGACGGCGTCGGTGAACTTGCCGAGGTTCAGGAACTCGAATGCGATGATCTCGTTCTTGTCGTTGAGAGCCATGCGAGTGACGTAGCCCTGAGCGAGCTCGAGGTAACGAGCGCCCTTGGCCTTGGTGGCGAACATGGTGCCGACCTGAGAGCGAAGGCCCTTGCCGAGGTCGTCGAGGGAGGCGCCCACGGGCAGGCCGCCCTCGGAGAACGCGGTCTGGCTGCGGCCGTAAACGATCTGCAGGAAGATCTCGCGCATAGCAACGTTGATGGCGTCGCAGACGAGGTCGGTGTTGAGGGCCTCGAGGATGGTCTTGCCGATGAGGATCTCGGAAGCCATGGCTGCGGAGTGGGTCATGCCCGAGCAGCCGATGGTCTCAACGAGGGCCTCCTCGATGATGCCGTCCTTGACGTTCAGCGTGAGCTTGCAGGCGCCCTGCTGAGGTGCGCACCAACCCACACCGTGCGTAAGACCGGAGATGTCGGAAATCTCCTTAGCCTGGACCCACTTGCCCTCCTCGGGGATGGGTGCGGGGCCGTGGTATGCACCCTTGGCAACGGGGCACATGTTCTCCACTTCCTGTGAGTACTGCATGCCTCTCCTCTCTATCGTGTTGACGTCCCGTCTGGGGGTCGTGGCTGGCGATTGCCGGGCGACCCTTCGAAAGGGACATGACATGCAGCCCCTATAATACCGCGAAATGCACGGAATATTCGGCGAACGGCTCAGTTTTCGTAGCGAGAAGTCCTGAAGTTTTAATTGAAACGGTTTAACTCTATGTTCTGTGGTCGTGAGTTTCCGTAGAGGGGGTCCGTCTTGGGCAAGCTTTTGGTCCGCTCTTGCAAGCGTTGCAGTGGTTGACCTGTTGCAACGGTGCCGTTCGCCGCCTGATTACTGCCTTTGGCCGCGCGAGTGTATTGTTTTGCGTGAATGTTTTGATGGCACGCTTCAATCGTGCTGTATTGGATGGCAAGCAGATCCCGGCGAAGGGAGCGCCATGCAGCGCGTTTGGAGAACGGTTACCGGCTTTTACCATGTCTGTGCCCGCGGTACGGGCAAGCAGCTCATCTTTGAGGGCGATGAAGACCGGTGGGAGTTTTTGGAGCTGATGCGCGAGTACTGCTGCGAGGAGGGTGTGACGGTTATCGCCTGGTGCCTTATGGGCAATCACGTGCATTTGGTGCTTACAGATTACGAGGACAGGATGAGCGCGGCGATGCACCGGTTGCTTTTGACGTACGCGCGGCGGTTCAATAAACGCACGGGGTGCACAGGGCATCTGTTCCAGAACCGTTGTGACCGGCTCTCGCGTACTGGGCGCGCGGGCTGCCTATTTCGTGAGCGTTTTGAGCGCCGCTCGCTCGATACCGACTGGCAGGTGATGGAGGCTATTCGCTCCGTACACGCCGATCCGCAGGAGGCGGGCGTTAGCCTAATCGAGCGTTATCCCTGGAGTAGCTTTGCGGAGCATTTGTGCGCTTACGACGGTGACGCGGCTGATGTCGCGAGGGGATTTTCTGATCCTTCTTGCGTGCTTGAGCTTTTTGGCTCTGCCGAGGGCTTTATTGCCTATTCGCTTTCGACGCCCGACGGCGGCGAGCCAGCGCTGGGCGATATGAAAGAGACAGAGTGGGAACGCCACGCCTTTGCCGACAAGATGGCGAAGAGTCTCGGGGTTCCGCTCAACGGGGTTAAAACTGCACCGCCGGCGCAGCGCGATACCGTTATTGTTGGATTGAACAATGCCGGCTTTACGGTGCGCCAGATTGAGCGGTATACCGGGATTGGCAAAAGTACCGTCTCTCGTATCGTGCGCGCCCGCGCGCGAACGGCGATGCGGGCTGGCGGAAACGTGATGTAAGGTCGCCTGTTCACCGCAGTTGGGGTCGTCCATACGCCGCAACCAGCGTTCAAAAGCTTGGTACGGTAACTGCACTTCTTAATATGCATAGAACAATCGTCATCTTGCATAAAATAACAGCTCAGTCCGGGTTTGCCCGTGCCTACCCCCGTCTGCGCCGTGCAAAAAACGGAGTTTTCAGCATCGTGGTGCTGTCGGCACTGCCGCAATCTTGCAACATACGGGTCCCGAAGCTATTTATGCCTTCCGATGCGCCTCCGAAGCGCATGTATGTGATCCCTGAGACCGCGATGCTTGTTCTAAAACACAATATATATGCGCCTGGAGACGTTGATTAACGCTTTCGATGCGTATACATACAGCTTGGCGTGCTGAATACTCGCAAAAATGTACGTTGCACCCTATGGGACCCGTCTGCGGCAGGCGCGAAGCGAGTCGGAGCTCAGCAGAACGGGGCTTGGCGCATTGCTTGGCGGGCCCGGGGCCCTGCCGCAGGCCTTTGGTGCTGTGGAAAACGCCCGTGTTCGCGTCTGGCCGTGTGGTAAATGACAGACGGGGCTCCGGACGCGCTGATTTTGTGCGTTCGTGCTCATTAGGAAAAACAGAGCCGCCCGTATCGGGCGGCTCGGCAATCAAAAACCTTGGATTCGGAGCATACGCTACTGGTTAGCTTGCCCCTCGAGCATGCCGTCGAGGGTGCGCCAGGCGAGCTCGGCGCATTTGACGCGGGCGGGCATGTGCGAGATGTCTTGGAGCTGGGCGGCCTCGTCCAGGTCTTCCAGGTCCTCCTCGGAGAGCTGCTCGCCGCGGATCATGGCGAGGAAGAGCCCCGCCAGGCGACGAGCCTCCTCGACTGTCTCGCCAGTGATGAGGTCGGCCATGATGTCGGCGCTGGCCTGGCTGATGGCGCAACCGTGACCGGTAAATGA
This sequence comes from uncultured bacterium, assembly GCA_905215195.1. GTDB lineage: Bacteria > Actinomycetota > Coriobacteriia > Coriobacteriales > Coriobacteriaceae > Collinsella. The sequence goes on from CAJMPF010000100.1 coordinate 3,688, forward strand.
GGCTTCCTCGATAACGCCGTTCTCGACGCGTAGTTGCAAGGTGAGCTCGTCGCCGCAGCTGGGGTTGATACCGTCGTGCTCGTGCGTGGGGGCATCCATCTCGTACTTGTAGTCGGGGTGCGAGTTGTGCTCCATAAACGTGGTGGAGGTGTACAGATTACCCATTGAACGTGCTCCAAACGTGATGCAGGCCGGCGATGAACTTGTCGATGTCGGCCTTGTCGTTGTAGAAGGCCACGCTGGCGCGGCAGCAGGCGAGGTTCTCGACTCCCAGCCAGGTAAGCAGCGGCTGCGCGCAGTGGTGACCGGCGCGGATGCAGACGCCGTCCATGTCCATGATGCTCGCGACGTCGTGCGGGTGGATGCCCTTGACGTTAAAGCTCACGACCCCGTGGTGGTTGTCCCAGTAGATGGAGCCGATGATCTGGACAAAGTCGAGCTGCATGAGCTCGCCCATCAGGTAGTGGACGAGTGCCTGCTCGCGTGCCTGGATGTTTTCGTAGCCCACCGTGTTGACCAGGTAATCAAGCGCCGCACCCGTGGCGAAGATGCCGGCGGCGTCCTGCGTGCCGGCCTCGAACTTCTCGGGGACGGGCGCCCAGACGGCATCCTGCTCGGTGACCGAGTCGATCATCTCACCGCCGGTAAGCATGGGCGGCATGGCGTTGAGCAGGTCCATCTTGCCCCACAGCACGCCGATGCCCATGGGACCCATGGCCTTGTGTGCGCTAAAGGCAAAGAAGTCGGCGCCCAGATCGGCCACGTTGACCGGCATGTGCGGCAGCGACTGCGCGCCGTCGACGACCAGATAGCCGCCGTACTTGTGCACGAGCTTGCCGAGGTTCTTGACCGGGTTCTCGACGCCCAGCACGTTGGAGACCTGACCCACGGCCAGAATCTTGGTCTTGGGACCCACCTTGGCCAGAACCTCCTCGGTGGTGAGCTGGCCGGTCTTGGTGGGATAGAGGTAGACGAGCTTGGCACCGGTCTCGCGGCAGACCTGCTGCCACGGGATTAGGTTGGAGTGGTGCTCCATGATGGTGATGACGACCTCGTCGCCGGGCTCCAGCACCGTGGGCGCAAAGCTCTTGGCGACCAGGTTGAGTGACTCGCTGGTGTTGCGGGTGAAGACGACTTCGTTGGCCTGGGCGGCGCCGATGAGGTCGGCGATCTGCTGGCGGACCTTGGCGATGGCATCGGTGGCCTCGACGGACAGCGAGTACAGGCCGCGCAGGGGGTTGGCGTTCATGCGCTGGTAGAAATCGCGTTCGGCGTCGAGCACGCAGGCGGGGCGCTGCGCGGTGGCGGCGCTATCGAGGAAGGCGATCTCGGGATGCTGCTGGAACAGCGGGAACTGCGCCTTGTAGGGGTTAGTCTCGATGTCTACGGTAGGCCAACCGCGCGAAGCCTCGTCGCTGGCGTCGAGCTCCATGGGCTCGGGGGCGGTGCAGGTATCGCATTTAACGTGCTCGGTATCGATCATGCGAGCTCCTCTTCAAAGTTATCGATCAGGTTGCTGCCCAGACGGACGACGGCGGCGCGGGTGCGCTCATCGGTGGCGGAAAGCGCGGCGTCCTCCAGCTTGGCGCGGATGAACAGATCCTCGGCGGCGTTTTGGTCAAGGCCGCGGCAGGCGAGGTAGAACAGCTGCTCGTCGCGGACGTGGCCGATGGTGGCGCCGTGGTTGCCGGCGACGTCGTCCTCGTCGCACAGGATGACGGGGACGGTCTTGTTGTCGACGCCCTTGTTGGCGAGCAGTACGGTCTCGCGCTCGGTGCCGGTTGCGCCCTTGCAGCCGTGTACGAGGTCGATGGTGCCGCGGTAGACCTTCTTGGATGTGCCGGTCAGCACGCCGTTGGCGTCGATCTCGCACTCGGTCTTGCGGCCGCGGTGGCGCAGCTCGTAGTTAAAGTCGCGTACCTGCTCGCGGGCACCCAGGTAATCGGTATCGATCGTCACCTTGGCGGTGTCTCCCAGCAGGTCGCCGGCAAGGCCGGTGGCGCTGGCGCCGGCACCCAGGACGGTGTGCTGCACGTTGACGCGCGCGCCCTCGTCCAGGAACAGACCGGTGTCGTCGAGTGCGATCCAGCTGTCGTCGAGCGTCTGCGTGCAGGTCACGTTGACGGTGGCGCACTCGTGGGCGCACACGCGTAGCGCGGAGCCCACGACACCCTCACCGGTAACGGGGGAGTCTAGGGCAATATGCAGATCGAGCGTCGACTGGGGACGGGCAACGACGTCGATGGCGGCAATCGCAGCCGCTGCGTCGACGCCGCTCACGCGCACAGTAACCGTGGCGTGCTGGTACGCGGGCACATCGATGACGATGCGCTTGGTGGCGTGGTCGGCCAGGTAGGCGTAGGTAGCCTCGCCCATGCCGGTCTCGAAGGCCTCGGCGGGGGAGAGCTCCTCCTCGAGTTTGATGGCACCGGCCTGGTAGACGGAGGTGGCGGGCACGTCGAGCTCGGTCTCGGGCGTGATGCGGGCGCGGTCGGCGGCATCGCCGGGGGCAGCGGCACGGCGCTCAGGGAAGCGCTCGGCCATGGCTTCCATGGCGGCATCGAAGGCGTCGTCCGAGCCGGCAAACTGCTCGTCCAGGCCCTCGACCTCAACGGCCTCGGCGGGGGCGGCAGCAAGCTCGTCCGAAAGCTCGAGCTTGGTCTGGTTCATCTTGAGCCAACCCCAAGTGGCGGCCGGCATAGCGTTGACCTGCTCGAGCGTGGTGGCAGCGGTGTTGATTTCCTGTTTCATTATCCGATCGCTCCTTCCATCTCGAGCTTGATCAGGTTGTTCATCTCGACGGCGTACTCAAGCGGCAGCTCCTTGGAGACCGGGTTGGCAAAGCCGTTGACGATCATGGTGCGGGCCTCTTCCTCCGAGATGCCGCGGCTCATCAGGTAGAACACCTTGTCGTCGCCGATGCGGCCGATGGTGGCCTCGTGGCC
>CAJMPF010000101.1 GCA_905215195.1 uncultured bacterium
CCGCATTCGAGCCAAAAGTGGGAGATTATCCACTCTCGTTCTAATCTAGTTACGGTGCCGTATCCCCGAACTACATCAAGTTGCAAACAGCCGCCGCGAAGGCCACGGGGTCCTCGGGGAGGATGCCTTCGACGAGCAGGGCCTGGTCGTAAAGCAGGCCGGAGTACTGCTTGATCTTGTCGGCATCGCCCGCCTTCTGGGCAGCGACGAGCTTGGCGAAGACCGGGTGCTTAGCGTTGAGCTCGAGCACGCGCTGGCTCTTGGGCATACCGTCGGGCGTACCCTCGGGACCCTTCTGGAGCACCTTCTCCATCTCGAGCGAAAGCGGGCCTTCGGTGGTGATGCAGGCGGGGGCATCGGTCAGGCGCGCGGAGACGGCAACCTTCTCGACCTTGTCGCCGAGCGCCTCCTTCATGGCGTTAAAGAGGTCCTCGTTCTCCTTGGTGGCGTCCTCGGCCTCCTTCTTCTCGTCATCGGTCGCCAAGTCAAGATCGCCGGTCGCGACGTTCTTAAGCTCCAGGTGACGATCCTCGACCTCAGGCTCGGCACCATCGGCAACTGCCTTCTCGGCAGCCTCGCGAGCAGCGTCATCCTCGTAGACCTTGGGCATATCGGCAGCCACGTACTCACGCATGGCCTGGAAGGTGAACTCATCCACGTCCTGCGTCAGAAGCAGCACGTCATAGCCGCGGTCGAGCACGCCCTTTACCACGGGCATCTTGGCCAAGCGCTCACGCGAGTCGCCGGCGGCGTAGTAGATGGCCTTCTGATCCTCGGGCATGCCCTTGGCATACTCGGCCAGGGTAATCATCTTCTGTTCCTTGGCAGACCAGAACAGCAACAGATCGGCGAGCTCATCGGCCTTCATGCCATAACTCGAGTAGATGCCGTACTTGAGGCCGCGGCCAAAGTTCTCAAAGAACTTCTCGTAGGCCTCGCGGTCGTTGTCACGCATATCCTCAAGGTCGGCGGTAATCTTCTTTTCCACGCGCTTGGCGATGGCCTTGAGCTGACGGTTCTGCTGAAGCGTCTCGCGCGAGATGTTGAGCGACACGTCGGCGGAATCCACGACGCCGCGGACAAAGTTGTAGTAGTCGGGCAGCAGGTCGTCGCACTTCTCCATGATCAGGACGTTGGAGCTGTAGAGCGCCAGGCCCTTCTCGTAGTCCTTGCTGTACAGATCGAACGGCGCGCGTCCCGGCACAAACAGCAGGGCGTCATACTCGAGCGTGCCCTCGGCGTGGAAGCTAATGGTACGCGCAGGGTCGTCAAAGTCGTGGAACGTGGACTTGTAGAACTCGTCGTAGTCCTTCTGCTCGACATCGGAGCTGCGCTTCTTCCAGATCGGTGTCATGGAATTGACGGTCTCGAGCTCCTGGTAGTCCTCGTACTCGGGCTTGTAATCGTCGCCGGCGTCCTCGGGCTTGGGTTTCTGGCGGCTCTTGGACACCATCATCTGAATCGGGTAGCGCACATAGTTGCTGTACTGCTGAATCAGACTCTTGAGGCCCCACTCGGTCAGGAAGCGATCGTAAGTCTCAGCCTCGCCATCGGCGTCGAGTTTCTCGTTCTCGCGCAGCGTGAGGATAACGTCGGTACCATGCTCGGCGCGCTCACCGTCCTCGATGGTGTAGCCCTCAAGACCGTCGGATTCCCACACATGGGCGACATCCTCGCCGTAGGCGCGGCTGACGACCTTCACATGGCTGGCGACCATAAAAGCCGAGTAGAAGCCCACGCCAAACTGACCGATGATGTCGACATCGGAGCCCTGCTGCTCGGCGTTCTCGGTCTTAAACTCCTCGGAGCCGGAATGGGCGATGGTGCCCAGGTTGCGCTCGAGCTCCTCGGCGGTCATGCCAATGCCGTTATCCGAGATGGTAATGGTGCGGGCGTCTTTATCAAAGGAGACGCGAATGGCCAGGTCGCCCTGGTCGATCTTGACGCTCGGGTCCTGCAGGCTCTTAAAGTTGAGCTTGTCGACGGCGTCGCTCGCGTTAGAGATAAGCTCGCGCAGGAAGATTTCTTTATTGGTGTAGATGGAGTTGATCATGAGGTCGAGCAGTTTTTTGCTCTCGGTCTTAAATTGACGCATGTGCAGTCCTTTCGCGCTACCCCTGTCCGCAAAAACGGCCCGGTCGCCCGAGCCGCATCGCAGACCTGCTATGTTCAGACTTAGATTTTATAACCCATTAACGCGCATATATACATACGGAATCGAAAAACTGTATGTCCGAGCGCTCCAATGCGTCAATTGCCAAGGAGTGTCCCCAACTGCCGGCAGAAAAGGAACGTCCCTATCTGCCATCTACGCGCTTGGCCATCCAGACATGGGGTTGGCCCTCGTCTTCGTAATCTACCGGGGCAATTTGCGTGTAGCCCGCCTTTGCATAAAGCGGCAGCACGTATTCCTGCGCATGCAGCTTAATAAGCTTAGCGCCGGCATCGCGTGCACACGCAGCACTGGCCTCGACGATCGCACTCGCCAGTCCGCGACGACGCATAGCCGGCAGCACGGCGACGCGCCCCATAATGTAGGTCTCCCCCGCCGCAACGCCTTCGTCCATGTCGCATGCCGGCAACACCGGGGCCTCTGCGTCAGCCACGCGCTCAAGCTCTTCGGGAAACACGCGCGAGCAACCGGCAAGCTCGTCGTCTACATAGAGCGTCACATGAATGCAGTTCGGATCCTCGTCGATAGCGTCGAACTCATTCTCGTAGCCCTGCTCGTCCATAAAAACGACGCGGCGCACCAACGCCGCGTCATCAAAGCATCCCGTCTTAAGTTGGATATCCATAGCTGCCCTTTCATTCAACGCGAACGTTAGGGACAGATTTTAGCGAAAATGAGCTCCGCGCACGCTAAACTTCGCGCGAGCCTTCGCCAGGCAATCGTAATGACCCACGTTATGGGCATCGCTCGCGATGAAGCTGTACAGGTTCTGATCGAACAGGCGCTGTGCCGGCTTTTTCTCGCGACCAAAGCGACCGCCGGCAATAAAGTCCGCCGAAGCCTGCAGCTTGCAGCCCATATCGACCAGGCGCTCCGCCACGCTTACATCCTTTTGAACCGCACGATAGCGCTCAGGATGAGCGATGATCACCTGGTAGCCACGGCACTGCAAATCGTAAATCGTGTTCTCGTACTCTCTAAACGCATACGCATCGGCATGCGTCGAAAGCTCGAGCAGAAACTCGTTGGTCCCATCGAAATGCAAGTGCTCCGCGGCATCGATACCAAGCTCAACGAGCTTTCGATGGTTGACCTCGAAGCCCATCTGGAGCGGAAAACCGTCAGCGTTATCACGCAGCAGCTCAAAGGCATCCCACATCTTGTCGTAATCAAAATAGGGATCACGGCAGTGAGGAGTGCAAACGATTCTGGTTACACCGGCCCGCTTGGCAGCCTCGAGCATCGCCAAGCTCTCATCGAGATCGGCGGCGCCGTCGTCTACACCCGGCAAGATATGGCAATGAATGTCACGCATAGGTCAGCCTTAATCAACTAAACGTTTGCTCGGTTGGTGAAGATGCCCTTTTTGGAAGTCCCCTGATCGTCGGAGCCCTTCTTCACCTTCTTACCGTCCTTGGTGTAGTAGGAGTAGTAGTACTCGCTGGTCTCGGTCTCGCAGTAGTTCATAACGGTACCGATGAGCTTGACCTTCTCGGACTTCTTAAGCTGACCGATGGCGTTGAGCGCCTCCTCGCGCTTGGTGAAATCCTCACGCACGACAAAAAGCGCACCGTCGGTCAGACTTGCGATCTCGGCAGCATCGATGAAGGTGCCGACCGGGGGAGCATCAAAGATGACGTACTGGAACTTGGCGGACAGTGCCTTTACCAGCTTGGCAAAGCGGTGAGAGACGATGATGTCGGCAGGATTGGGAATATGCGGCTCGGCATCGAGGAAGTAGAAGTTCTTCTGACCCGTCTCGACAATTGCCTGGTCGATGGAAATCTGCTCGGAAAGGACCGCATAGAGTCCGCCGCGCGAACGAACGCCGAGCATATCGGAAAGGGACCTGCGGCGCATATCGGCCTCGACCAGGAGCACGGACTTGCCGCTCGTGGCGATTGCCTGGGCAAGGTTAATGGAAACCGTAGACTTGCCCTCGTTGGGAATCGAGGACGTAACGGTGATGGTGCGAATGGGGTCGTCCACGCTCGCAAAGCGGATGTTGGCCAGAAGGGTCTTGGCGGCATTCTGTACAACGAGCTTATCGGTGTTCTTTGCCTTAGCCATGCCTATTTACCACCTTTCATAGCCGGAATTCGGCCAACAACGGGAATGCCCAGGAGCTCTTCTGCCTCTTCGGCACCGCGGATGCGGGTGTTGAGCATGTCTGCCAAAACGACATAGGCAACTGCGATAAAGATGCCCGCGAGGAACGCGACAGCAACGTACAGCATACGCTTGGGGCCGCTGGGGGCTTCGGGGGTCTTAGCCTCGTCGATAACGTTGATGCTCTGGGCAGCGCCGACGTTCTGAGCGACCGTACTCACCGAGCTAGCTATGGCCTTTGCGACCTTAGCCGTCTCCTTGGCATCGGTGCCGGTAACCGAAAGCGTAATGACACGCGTGGTGGTCTCGGAGGAAACAGACACCTTGTAGTCATCCAGGTCAGCAAGGCCCAACTCATTGGCAGCACCGCTCTTAACGCTATCGCTATCCAGCAGCGTGGCGATATCGTTGGAAAGCATCTGACTCGCCGAGAGATCGTTGTAGCTCATCTGGCCGCTATCGTCGGTCTTGGCGAGAATGTACATGCTCGTCGTCGCGGTGTAGGTGTTGTCCATCGCAACGAAGGACACGATGCCCATGGCGATCGCGCAGACCACCGGAAGGGTGATGACCAGCTTGAGGTGCTTTTTGAGCAGCTGGAACAGTTCGAGAAGGGTCATGCAGCTTGCCTTTCATTTCCCCAGTTCGGATTGACAAAACTGTCCGTATGTTATCGCATCTTTTTACCGAGACCAAACTCTATACATAAGAAACAGGCTCTCCTGTAAAAATGTCGGAAGCAATCGTAAAATTGCACAACAACGCCGCACCCGAAAGTCAAATGCGGCATCTACATCAATATCTATGTTGTATCGCTATGCGAATGGCTCGTCCTGCTGTATGGGAAACGTCACCGTAATGGTGGTTCCCACGCCCAACTCGCTCGACAGATCGAGCGTGGCGTGATGATACAGGGCCGCATGCTTGACAATGGCAAGCCCCAGACCGGTTCCGCCGCGTGCCTTGGACCTACTCTTGTCCACGCGATAGAACCGCTCAAATACCTTGCCCTGTTCTTCAGGCGCGATACCGATTCCCGTGTCGGCGACCGCGAGGAACGGATGGCCTTCGTCGTTGGTGCCGCACTGCAGCGTAACCGTACCGCCGGGTCGATTGTAGCGGATGGCGTTGCTTGCCAGATTATAGATGAGCTCGTCAATCAAGCGCGACACGCCCTCGATGACCACAGGCTTGGTCTCATGACTTATCGTCACATTCGCCTGACGGGCGACCTGTTCAAGACGCTGCTCGACCGCGTAGATGGCACGCGAGAGCTCAATAGGCTCCGTGGACCCAATGGGCACCGCCTCGCCCTCAGCTGCACGCTCGGCCTCGTCCAAGTTAGACAGCGTAAGGATATCGTTGACAAGCGCTGCCAAGCGGCCCGCCTCACGATAGATGCGACCGCCAAAGTTGCGCAGGTCGCCCTCGCCCTCGACCATGCCGTTTGCGATGAGCTCGGCATAGCCCGAAATCGCCGTAAGCGGCGTCTTGAGCTCATGGGTGATATTCGCCGTGAACTCGCGGCGCATACGGTCGTTGTCCGCTAACACCGCCATTTGGCGCTTGAGTTCCTGGCGCTGCGACTCGATACGCTCAAGCATGGGGACCATCTCGGCATAGGCGTGCTCATAGCTACGGCGTGGGTGGTCCAAATCCACCTCTTGCAACGGCGCGATGATGGCACGGGACTCGCGGCGCGCCATAAAAAACGAGAGTACCGCACCCGCTGCTGCGATAAGCAGCATCGGCGCCACCATCGACAGCAAAATCGCCGCAACGCCAGGCTGGGCCTGCGCCAAGCGGACAACCTGGCCGTTATCAAGGGCGACGGCGCGATATAGCATAATCTCGTCGAGCGTGGCGCTCGAGCGCTCCGCGGAGCCCGAACCGCTCTCAAGGGCCTCAACGACCTCGGGGCGATCGCCATGGTTGGGCAACATGGAAGGAGACGCCTCGTTGTCGTAGGCGACCGATCCATCCCTGTTGATCAGCGTGATACGAAGGTCCTCGCGATCGAGACTTCGCAAAAATGCGATGGGCTCCTGCTGCTCATTTAAGGCGGCGGCAATAAGCTCGGTTTCTTGCGAAAGGTTGGCACTCGTGGCGTCTGCCAAAGTGTTTTGCACAAAGAACGCGCCCAACACCGTAAAGGCAACAATCACCGCCATGGCACAGATGAAAATCGTCGCGAACACGCGATGGGAAAGCGTGTGCTTTCCCTGGGGGGCGAAGACCACGGGCTACTCCTCCGATGCTGCTGCC
>CAJMPF010000102.1 GCA_905215195.1 uncultured bacterium
CCCTTTTGTTTGTTGAATGCGCGGTAAGCCGGGCCTTTTCTGAGTCCAAACGGTCAGCAACCATCCGCGAACGGTATTTGTTCAAAAAAGAACAAAGACAAACAAATTATTGTTGCAGTTAATGTTCGAATGTGTTCAAATAAACATGAACAGTGAAGAACCGCACATTCAGATGCCCGGACCTGAACGCGATTCAACACTTCCAAACAGAAACTACGCACCTGCGTATCTCTCAAGGAGGATGTCATGAGGGTTGTAATCGCTTCCGATGCCGACGGTATGTCGATGAAGGAGTCCATCAAGGAGATGCTCATCGCCGACGGTCACGAGGTCGTCGACTATTCCGAGACCCCTGCCGCGGACTTTGTCGATTCCGCGACCGCCGTTGCCAAGGACCTGCTGGAGCACAAGGATTCCCAGGGCTTCGCATTCGATAAGTACGGCGTCGGCTCCTATATGGCCGCCGTCAAGATCAAGGGCATGGTCGTTGCCAACATTTCCGACGAGCGTTCCGCCTACATGACCCGCGAGCACAACGGTTCGCGCATGGTCACCATGGGCCCGGGCGTTGTGGGCACCGAGGTCGCCAAGAAGATCGCCCGCGAGTTCCTGCGCGCCCAGTACGCCGGCGGCCGTCACCAGATCCGTGTCGACATGCTCAATAAGATGGCCTAACGAGAGCCACCGAGAACTCGAACTTCTACCTCAACTTGTGAATTCAGACGAAAGGACGTTCTGATGAAGAAGACCATCGCAATCGGTTGCGACCATATCGTTACGGACGAGAAGATCTATCTGGCCGACCGCCTGGAGCAGGCTGGCTACAAGGTGCTCGACTGCGGCACCTACAGCCACACCCGTACGCACTATCCCATCTACGGCAAGGCCGTGGGCGAGGCAGTTGCCAGCGGCAAGGCCGACTTTGGTGTGGCCCTGTGCGGCACCGGCATTGGTATCACCAACGCCGTCAACAAGGTTCCCGGCGCCCGTTGCGCCCTGGTCCGCGACATGACCTCTGCCCTCTATGCCCGTCGCGAGCTCAACGCCAACATCGTGGGCTTTGGTGGCAAGATCACCGGCGAGTTCCTGATGGCCGATATCATGCTTGCCTTCCTGGAGGAGCCCTACGAGAAGACTCCCGAGCACGACGCCCTGATCGCCAAGATCGATGCCTGCAATAAGGCCGACGCCGAGGCTCAGGCTGACCCGCACTTCTTTGACGAGTTCCTGGAGAAGTGGGACCGCGGCGAATACCACGACTAAGGAGGTTACGCGGTTTTCCAAACCGCGTAACGGGTCGACGCTGCGCGCCGCCCAGGCATCCCATCTTGCCGCTCAAACCGTCGCTCGCGTACATGAAGTACGCGTCGCTCCTCTTTCGCGGCGACCTGGGGCACCTGAGCGCCGCTCGCTGACGTTTGAGTGACCTGTGAGATCGTCCCTGTTGTTGCGAAGTGTTCTGGTACGGCGAGCTGCTCCGATAACACGTTTGCTTGCTTGGCTTGAGTGCTTCGCTCTTGGCTGTACTTGGCGATTTGCAGCTTTTCAATTGACGGCTCGCGTTTCTGTGAGGGGGCGCGGGCCGGTTTTCTATCAGCCCTATTGACTTGGCGGGCTGTTGTAAGAAAGGGAAGGCTCCTATGGAGTTTGTTCTTGATAACGGTTCTATCCGCGTGGCACTGAGCACGGCTGGCGGATCGTTCACTTCTATTGCGGCCAACGGCCGTGAGTACCTGTGGCAGGGTGACCCGGCGGTCTGGTCGGGCCAGGCACCCATTTGCTTCCCGATCTGCGGCGGCCTTCGCGACGGTCACGCAATGACCATGGGCGGCCGCGATGTCAAGCTTGCCCGTCACGGCTTTGCGCGCAAACAGGAGTGGAAACTCGAGGAGCAGAGCGACAACATGGTTGCGCTGAGCCTAAGCTCTGCCGACCATGCCGAGTTGCTCGAGCAGTACCCGTATCCGTTTAAGATCGTTGCTCGTTACACGATCGATGCGGCAAAGGTGGCCGTGTCGTACGAGGTGACCAATGAGGGCACCGAGGACATGCCGTTCTTTGTGGGCGGTCACCCTGGCTTTAAGTGCCCGCTTGACGAGGGCGAGTCCTATGACGACTACGAGCTCCGTTTTGAGCAGCGCGAGGCCGCCGAGCTCTGTACTGCCGTTCCCTCGACGGGCCTGATTGACGTTGAGCATCGCAGCAAGAACCCGATGGTTGGCCATGACCTGCCGCTGACCCACGAACTCTTTGACTTCGCGGAGACCATCTTTGACGTGCTCGAGAGCCGCGTGGTTACGCTGACCAAGAAGACCGAGGACAAGGGCGTGCGACTGACGTTCCCCGATATGCCGTACCTGATTGTGTGGAGCAAGCCCGAGGGCGACTTTGTGGCCGTGGAACCGTGGGGCGGCCTGTCCACCTGCTCCGACGAGGACGATATTCTGGAGCACAAGCGCGGCTGCCTGGTGGCCAAGCCGGGGGAGACCGTTACCCGCGGCTTTGAGATCGAGATCCTTTAACGAGCTATCGTATGTTTGGGGCGGGTTATGCCGCCCCGGAACAGGAGTTCAACATGATTCTGACCGTTACCATGAACCCGTCGATTGATACGCGCTATCAGCTCGACAAGCTGATCATCGACGACGTGAACCGTGTGACGCCCGAAAAGACCGCTGGCGGCAAGGGCCTCAACGTGAGCCGTGTGCTGCTGCAGTTGGGCGACGATGTGCTCGCGACCGGTCTGCTCGGCGGACACATGGGTGCCTATATGGCCGAGCTTATGGATGCCGACGGCGTCAAGAACGACTTTGTGCCCATCGCCGGTGAGACGCGCATTTGCCTGAATATTCTGCACGAGGGTAATCAGACCGAGCTTTTGGAGAGCGGCCCGCAGATCGCTTCGGCCGAGCTCGAAGCCTTTACGGCCAAGTTTGCCGAGCTTGCAGCGAAGGCAGATGTTGTGACGCTTTCGGGCTCGCTGCCGCGTGGCGTCGATGCCGGCTACTATGCCGAGCTCGTCAAGATCGCCGAGGAGGCGGGCGCCAAGGTGCTGCTCGACACTTCGGGTGCATCGCTGGAGGCCGCGCTGGAGTCCGACGCTAAGCCTGAGCTCGTAAAGCCCAACCTGACCGAGATTAACGGCCTACTGGGTACGTCCTTTACGACCGATGATGTCGATGCCCTGCGCGAGGCGCTTGCCGCCGATGACCGTTTTGCCGGTATCCCCTGGGTTGTCGTTTCGATGGGCGCTGCCGGTTCGGTTGGCTTCCATGAGGGTCGCGCGTTCCGCGCCAAGACGCCCGCGATTGCGGCTGTGAACGCGACGGGTTCCGGTGACTCGACCATCGCCGGTTTTGCGCATGCCATTGCTGCTGGTGCCGACGACGTCACGGTGCTCAAGACCGCCAATACCTGCGGCAAGCTTAACGCCATGGATCCCAAGACCGGCCACCTGGTCATGGACCGCTGGGACGAGATTTACAACGGCGTTGAGGTCGTAGAGTTGTAGCGGTTGCGACTCCTAATAGAATGAGCGTGGATAATCTCCCGCTTTTGGTGCCCATACGAGCTCAAAGTGGGAGATTTTCCACGCTCGAGTCATTAGTCGTCGGGGACGTTCTTTAATGACCAGTCGTTTAAGAACATCCCCAATGACTACACTCAAAAAACGGCGCCCGCCGGCGATGTTGCCGGCAGGCGCCGTTGTCTTGAAGACGAAATGATCCGTTTTCCTCCGTCCCCAAGGGATCATTACAGCGAGTCGATAAAGCGCTGTTGGGCGGCGCGGCCGGCTTCGTCCCACTTAAAGACGCCGGCGTTGTCGAGCACGTGGCCAAACACCACGCCGACCTCTTCGTGCAGGATATCGATGGCGTTGTCGGCCGTAAGCTCGTCGGCGCGGCGGGCAAAGACGTCCTTGGCCCATGCGGCGTGGCTGCGGCAAAGGTCGTCGCCCTCGAGTGCGGCGCCAAGGTCGTAGCTTGCGTCGACCTTGGCGGCCAGCAGGTGCTCGCGGACGGCGCCGAGCTCGGGAACCAGGCGTGGCGGCAAAATGGCCAGGCCCATGACCTCGATCAGGCCGATGTTCTCCTTCTTGATGTGGTGGTACTCGGCATGCGGGTGGAATACGCCCAGCGGATGCTCGTCAGTCGTGATGTTGCAGCGAAGCGCCAGGTAGGCCTCGTAGATTTCGCCGCCGGCATTGCCGCGGGAGTCGACGCGGCGGATGACGGGCGTCACGGTGTTGTGCGCCACGCCATCGGCTGTGTACGCGATGACGCCCACAGACTCATCGGTCCACTCGCGCCAGGCGAGGATAATCTTCTCGGCAGCGTCGAGCAACTGGGCGCGGTCGTGCGAGCGCAGTCGCAGCACCGAAAGCGGCCACTGCAACACGGTACCGCTGACCTGGTCAAAGCCGGGTACGCTAAACTGCGAGACTTCGGTGGCATGCATCATGGGGAACTCGTGCGCGCCGCCCTGGAAGTGGTCGTGCGACAGAATCGAGCCGCCCACGATGGGCAGGTCGGCGTTGGAGCCAATAAAGTAGTGCGGGAACAGGTCGACAAAGTCGAGCAGGCAGGTCAGCCCCTTGCGGTCGACGTGCATCGGACGATGCTCGGAGCTCATGGCAATGCAGTGCTCGTTAAAGTACGCGTACGGGCTGTATTGGAAGCCCCAGCGCTCGCCGTCGAGCTTAATGGGGATAACGCGCAGATTCTGGCGGGCGGGATGGGCGCCGCCGTCGGCTGCAGCGGAGCGTCCGGGATAGCCCTCGTTTTCGATGCAGAGCTGGCAGGCGGGATACTTCTCGCCCGTGTTTTTGGCGGCGCCGGCCGCGGCAATATCGCGCGGGTCCTTTTCGGGCTTTGACAGGTTGATAGTGATCTCCAGGTCGCCCCAGTTGGTGGGGGTGCTCCATTTGATGTTGCGCGCGATGGCGGCACGGCGCACGTAGCCGGCGTCGCAGCACAGGCCGTAGAACCAGTCGGTCGCGGCGCGGGGCTCGTTGACGCCCATGCGGCCGTTGAACTCCTCGTTTACAACCGAAGGCCTCGGCATCAGCACGCCCACGATGCGCATGGCGATGCGATCGCGGCCCGATGCCGTGTCCTCGGCGGCGCCGTTGGCAACGGCAGCCTCGGAAAGCGCGGCAAGCGTGCCCTCCAGGTCAAAATCGGGGAGCGTATCGGGGTGCAAGAGCGAGAGCTTCTCGTTCTGCAGCGCCCAGGTCATGTCGAGCGCCGGGCCCGTAGCACCGATGCACTCCAAAATGGTGTTGTAGGCCCAGATGCGATCGTCCTGTCCGATCATCGATCGGTGGATGGCATATTCGATGAGGCCCTGCGCAGCCTCGCGTACGTCAGTCATTACAGCCATGCCGCGTAAGCCCCCTTGTCAGAAATTGCGTAGTGACGGGCAGAGCCCTCGCCCAGCCAGCCGTTCATCTTGGTGATGAAGGTGTCGACCAGGTCGAGCGGCACGAAGGCCTGGATGGTGCCACCAAAGCCGCCGCCGTGGATACGAACGGCGCCGCGCCCGTCAAGCACATGCTCGGCCAGTGCCAGGGCATACATCGAAGGCTGCTCGGAGCCCAGCTTGGCAACGACATTCTGCAGGTACATGGCAGAGCTGGCGCCGGACTCGCGCGTCAGGACCAGGAACTGGTCAATGTCGCCGGCGTTCAGGGCCGCCCAGCGCTTATCGACCAGGCCGTTCTCGTACCAGTAGTGAACGGCACGCAGGCAGGCGCGGTCGCCCAGCTTGGCGCGCAGCTCGGGGAGCTTGGCGTCAAAATCGGCAACGTTTACCTCGCACAGGCGTGCCTTGCCAAACTCGGCGGCGACGTCTTGCATTTCGCGCGGAACGGCGGCGTAGTCATCGGTGGCGGCCACGTGGTCGGCGCCGACCTTAACGAGCACGAGCGCATAGCCGTGGTCCTCAAAGTTGAGCTCGAGCTTCTGGGTTTTAGGCTGAGCCTGGTCCTCAAAGTCCATGTAGGCAAGGCCGCCCAGACATACGGCGGCCTGGTCCATCAGACCGCAGGGCTTGCCGTAGTAGTTGTTCTCGGTGCGCTGGCTCATCTGAGCGAGCGTGACGGGCTCAATGGTGGGCGCGCCCCAGAGCGTCTCCATGGCACGACCGTACGCGGCCTCGACGGCGGCAGAGCTGGAAAGGCCGCCACCCGAGGGGACGGAGCAGGTGAAGGCGAAGTCGAAGCCGTGGGGCTCAACGCCAAGGGCTGCAATCTCGTGCGCCATGCCGCGGACGAGGCTTGCGGACGTGCCCTTCTCGGACTCCTGAACATCCAGCGTGTCGAGCGTGATCTCAAACGTAGGATAGCCCTCGTCGGCGACGCGAATCTTGTTGGAATCGGTTGCCACGGCGATACCGTCGACGGCGACATCGAGCGAGCCGGCGATAACGTGACCGCCCTCGTGATCGGTGTGATTGCCGCTGATCTCGGAACGCCCGGGCGCGTGCACGTA
>CAJMPF010000103.1 GCA_905215195.1 uncultured bacterium
TCGGCGGCAATGTCCTTGATTCTCATCTGCGCCATAGCGCACCCCGTTTCCCCATTGTCGGCAGCCTGAGCCATTTTAGGCATTTTTTAAAAATCTCAGTTGCAAAACGCTGTAGGTGAGCAGCATCGTTTTTGCGTCTCGAGCAGATGCGATAATGGGCTAGATAGCCGAGTCTTTAGACAGCTCAAAATAGTCAGGATGCAAGGCGATAACCGGGCCCTGCTCCTCGGGCATCAGGTGCAGGTGTGTCTCTGCCAGATAGCTCGCCGCGTCGGTATCGCCCCTCTTAATGGCCTCGAGAATCCGGCGATGCTGCCGACGAATCGGCTCCCAATCCAGGTCCTGCGACACCATACGCAACCAGTTGTATCGCTCAAAATGTGTGTTGACGCTCTTCATCCAATCCCACAACATGTGACGACCGGCAATCTCAAAACATGTCTCATGGAACAGGTTATCCAGGTCAAAGAAACGGCGCGTTTCGCCATGGTCGAGCGACTCGGACTCGGTAAGAATCTGCTCAAGCCGCTGCTTTTGCTCGGGCGAGGCGGCCGAACAGCATTTAATAAGCACGCTTCTCTCGAGCTTCTCGCGCAAAAAGCAGGCGTTTTCGGCGCGTTCCATGCTGATCTTAGAGACGTAGGTGCCGCTTTTGGGACGCGTTTCCACCAGCTCCTGCTCACGCAGGCGCACAAAGGATTCGCGAATGGGCGTGCGCCCGATTCCCGTCTCCTTTTCCAGACCAATCGCCGAAAGGCGCGTGCCGGGCCTGAGCTCGGCGTAGATGATCTTGGACCGCAATGCGTTGTACGCCTGGTCTTGCAGGCTCTGATAATGCTGGTGCTGTTCCATAAAGCCCTCGGATAAGTCCTCGGTTAGTCGAATACCACCATGCAATACTATCGCATCCCCCGCCCCCTCATAAGTTGCGGTGGAATAGTTCCTGTTCAAGGCCTTCAGCAGCAAAAACAGGAACTATTCCACCGCAACTACAGCCAACGAGTTGTTGCGATTAGGTGAACGTTCACCTTTTTATTGTTTTTCTCTTCGCAAATAAAATCCCGTGCGTATACTTAGGCTCAAACGAAACCGATTTCGTTGAGCGTGGGCAATATGATGCTAAGACGCACCCTACCATCTTGGCATCTTATCGCCCACGCAATGCCATTTGCTTTCTTCCCGTCTCGTTGGACCTTTAGTCCCATTCCGGCACAGCGAGACACTTCCTAGACGACTGACCGTGGGGCCGGCTTTTCTGCTTTTGCAGCAGTGCCTCCGATAACCCTCTTTTGCCGGCCCGGGTCAGCTTTTTCACACAACCGAAAGGACGGGTAGCAGCATGCGACCGCTCATCATCATGCATGGCGAGAACATCGACTGGTGCCATACCGTCATCAGAATGCTGATGTATCTGGTGGGCGTTGCAGTACTGGCACTCGGTATGAGTCTCCAGACGGCATCCGGCCTGGGCTTCGCCGCGCTCACGTGCTTTGCCACAACCCTATCCATGCTCACTGGCAAGACGCTCGGCTTTTGGATCACAGCAACCTACGTCGCCTACATCGTGGCGCAATTAGCCATCTTGCGAAGCGAGTTCCAGCCGCGCATCCTGCTCGAGTTGTTCTTCTCAACGCTGATTGGCGGCTTGACCGACCTCTTCATGGCGGTCAACCCACTGCATCCCACGGCACTCCCCACACAGATTGCGACCATGCTGCTCTCCCTCGCTGTCACCGCATTTGGCGTAAGTCTCGTCGTCAACATGGGCGTTGTCCCCAACGCGCCCGACGGCTTGGTGCAAGTCATTGCCGAAAAGCTTAAACGCCGCTTTGGTGACGTAAAAGTCGTGTTTGACTGCTCACATGTCGCCGCCTCGCTCGCGTTGTCGCTGATCTTTATGTACAACCTGGGCGGCTTTGGCGTCACGACCGCCATCTCGGCACTGTTCCTGGGCCATGTCATCAACGTCGCCAACAAACTGTTCGCCCAGCGCTTTATCCGCGCGGCATTCGGAAAATAGCACCACCGCAAAACCCGCGAGTAGCGCTTACTTTGCTATATCTCACTATACTTTGCTATATCTTGCTATACTTTGTTATATCTTGCTATATCTTGAGCAAAGGTGGCTCACATGCAAACAAACCCTTTTAAGCCCACAGCAGGTACAACACCTCCCACGATTATCGGCCGCGAAGATGTGCTCGAAGAATTCAATGAGGGCCTCACCAACGGGCCTGGTGCCCCTGGGCGCCTAATGCGCATAGCCGGCGTCCGTGGAACGGGCAAGACGGTCCTCCTTGACGAGTGCTCACGTTTGGCGCAAAGCCGTGGCTGGACGGTCATAAAAGAGGTCGCAACCGAGGGACTTTGCCAGCGCATTCTCGAACAGCTGCAGCCCAAATTCCAGGCCAAACACGCCAGATTTGAGCCCACCATAGCTGGCATATCCATCGGCAGCATAGATATTGAGCGAATCGGCCCATCGCTACGCGACGCCATGAGACAGACAATATCCAAGAATGGAAATGGCCTGCTCATCACTCTCGACGAGGTTCAAGACGCAGAGCTCGATGAGATCCGAACGCTCTCCATTGCGATTCAGCAGGTTATCGGCGAAGACCTTGATATCGCCTTTGTTTTTGCTGGGCTTCCTTCGAAGATTGAAAGCATCATCAACGGAAAGACACTTACGTTTTTGCGCCGTGCCCTCCCCTTTGACCTGAAGGCTGTGGCAGTAACCGAAGTGTCGTACTCCCTCGAGGAAACCATTGAAGCGTCTGGCATGGAGTTGCAGCCAGGTATTGCCGGCCAACTTGCCGAGGCAACGCAAGGTTATCCTTTCATGATCCAACTCGTTGGATACTACGCATGGCAGTTGGCAAGACGCGCACATACACCGATTATTGGAGAAGAAGAAGCCGAGCGCGGCATTGCAACGGCACGCGAACGCTTCTGTGCCATGGTGATTGAGCCCGCGCTACAGCGCATTCCGCCCACGTGCATCGCTTATCTGCTGAGCATGGCATCTTTGGGGCAGACGAGCTCGACCAGCATGGTTGCCGATGCCCTAAACAAAACGCCTCAACAGGTGAGTTCCGTCCGCAGCCGCCTGTTAAGAGAATCGATTATCGAGGCTCCCTCGTACGGCAAGGTCTCATTTGCCATCCCCTACATGCGCGACTACCTCTACGAGCACAAAGCCGAACTGGAAGTTGAACTGTAGAAACGGCAACTGCCCTGCAAGACGAAAACCGTTTTCGTACGGATTTAAAGCAGACGTAAACGATTTTCGTCTTGATTTGCGTACGGAATTAAGACGTAAATTGCGCTTTCGTACGCTTATTACCAGACGCAAATTGTTTTCGTCCGGCCATGCGTCCCCAATCTAGACGAAAAGAGCCCCGAGCTCGTTCAAAAATCGGGGCTCGATGTAAGTTCTAGGGTGTCAGAAGTTACATCAGCCGCTTACGACCGCTCTGTCTATCTCTCCGAGCGGGACGGGCGCCGATGCCCTGATCTCTGCCATGTCGAGGTGCGAGATCAAATCCTTGGCGCGCTCGCCGGAGTGGTATGCCTTGTTCGGCACCACCTTCCTGTAGAGCTTCTTGAGCTTCGTCTTCCCCTTGTTGCCCGGCGGCATCTCCGTCTCAGGTGGCAGCCCTAGGAAGGACAGGACGCCGGGCAAGTCGCACAGCATCACGTCCTCGATGTCGGCCTTGGCCGCCAGGTCGACGACTCTCTGCGCTGTCGGCGAGATGTTCGGGGTGCTGCTACCGCCCGCTGGTTCGGAAGCTGGCGGGCAGTAGCGGGCAGTAGCGGCAGTAGCGGTGTGGCTCGATAGGCCCGAATACCCGTAAGGAAGGTGCTCGCTCTCATATGTGCTGATATGCCTCGCCTCGCGAACCTTGGGATGCTTCCTGAGGTAATCCCTCAATTCGAGCCACTCTTTATGCTCATAACGCTTCGAAATCGTTTCCCCGTCGACAGTTTCCTTCACATAATGGTATGTTCGAACGCCTTCGAACTTGCCGAACCCGTTCTCGACGCTGAAGTTTCTGAACCAGCGCGAAAACCCATTCAGGTCCATGAAGTTGACTTGGGGATGCCTGTCTTTCGTTCGTTCGAATGAGTGGACGAGCGGAGTGCCTTTGACTTGTTCCAGGCCGAAGGCTTCCATTTCGCGGGCCTGCTCCTTTTTCCAGAATTCGAGATACGACGTCAGCGTCTCGCTTATAGAGATCCTCCGCACGCTTTTCTTGCTTTTGGGCGAGCGAACGCTTCGATCGGCCGCGAACTGCTGCTCAATGAGGATGCTTCTGTTCTCGACGGAGACATCGGACCACGTCATCCCGAGGGCTTCTGCCCTTCTCATGTCGGTGTCGAGCATGAGCATCACGCATGTGATGTGCGCGTCCGGTTCTCGATTGAGTAGGATGTCGAGTAGGCGAGCAGCGTGATGGTTCCTTCGCGGTTGTCGTGGAACTTTTTTGCGTACGAGCCGACGGTGTCCCTCGATTTTTGGACGTAGGTGCCGCTGTTGAGTTCTGCCTTGTAGGCTTCGAGTGCGGCGTCGACCTCTCGGCTTTTGGTGGTATGTATGGTCTGCCACGGCGAATAGCGGTATTTGCCCGTGACCGGATCCTTGCCGAGGCTGTGACGGTAGCGCCACGTGTATTTGTCGCGGCGTTGCTTCGTTCCTTTGCCTATGACGAGAGGTCGGTCGTTCATCGTGTTCCTTGCCTGAAGTGCCTGAGAATCGCGCTCGGTTGCGCGGAATGGCGCAAAGGGCTGGGGCGGGTGGGCATTACCCTTGGGGGTGGGCCCTGCGTGGGGTCACACCCCAAGGGTAATGCTCCGCCTGACCGCTTTCAAGCTCGTTGTGGGTCGAATTTGGGTCGAATTATTCCGCGTACTTTTCTTTCGTAAATCTATGAAAACATCAAATGACCTGGAGTTATATTGACTTCAATTTGGGTCGAAATGTCTGAATGAAACAACGTCGTAGCGACCTCATAGCCCGAAGGTCGGTGGTTCAAATCCGCCCCCCGCGACCATGAAACTTCAGGTCGGAAGCATAAAAGCTCCCGACCTTTTTCTTTGTCTAGGGGTTTCGGCATCTCTCGTTCTTTGGGTACCTCGAGGCGGGCAATCAGATAGATGCTTACGAGTATCATAGGGTCTTTTTACGTCGCGGTCGCGTCTCGTACTGGTGCGCCGCTCTTTGTGGGACGTGTCACTTTGCCATAGGTTGTCCGGCGGCGGGGCGCAGGTCGTTCCCCGTGGCGTCGCTCCTTTCGACGCTACGCTGCCTGGCTACTCGTTCCACTGGTGCTTTTTCATGTCGACGCAGCCGTTGTCTCGGAAGGCGACTCCTTCCTCCGTCAGTAGTGCTCGCTGGTCGGGGAAGTTTGGCGCGAGGCGTCCCGCGTGGTTGACGACGCGGTGGCAGGGATAATCGCCGTAGCGATCCGCCTCGCTCAGCACCGCTCCGACCAGGCGAGAGTTTTTCTCCCTGCCGATGAGGCGCGCTATCTGACCGTACGAGGCGACGCATCCCGCCGGAATCTCTGCCACGACGGAGAGAATCTCATAAACCAAATCTTCGTCCAGGACTTTTCCCATCGTATCGCTCCCGTGTTCGCTTTTGCCTTCGGGGGCGCGGCGCCGATCACCCGTGCTGCGATTTTCGCAGCTCCCCTTACCGAAGCATCGAGGGAAAGCGCGTGCGTGTCAAGGTTGTCTGGTCCAGTTGCTGGCTCGATGCCTCGAGATGTTCGCCACAAGTGCGACCTGCCCCTATTGGAAAAGGATGCCGAAGATGTATTTGGTGATGGCGGAGCGGCGGATGACCCCCACGAGTTTGCCCTCGTCATCAACCACAGGAAGCTTCTTGAACTTCTTCTTCGCCAGCAGCGCGGCGACGCGGGCGATGCTCTGCTCGGGACGGGCACACACTACCTGGCGCGTCGCGAAATCCATGACGCAGCGATCCTTCAGGTCTTCGATGCGCTGCTCAAGGCTCTGATCGTCGAAGTACAGCATGGACGCGTCGCCGCCCGTGAAGATGGTGTGAGCGCGATGCTGCGCGATGGCTCCCATGACATCGCCGTCGGAGATGAACCCGACCACCTGGTTGCGCTCATCGATTACGGGCATGCTGCTCACCTCGTTTTCGGCGAGCATGCGCACCACGTCGGAAATCGTGCAATCCTGCGTGCAGGTGAACGGCTCTTCAATCATGATGCTCGAAACGGGCGTCCCCTCGAGCTCGAGCGGGATGCGCTCGGACAGAATCTCGGACATCGCTTATGCCTCCTTCGTTTTCGGTGCGGTTTTCTTGGTGCGCACGCTGAATATGGCGCAGATAAGGGAAACGAGGCCGATTGCCGCGCACACCTTGTAAGCGACGCCCGCGCCCACGGCGGTGGCTACTTGGATGCTCGCATCGACGCCGGCCGACGCGGTGACGCTTGT
>CAJMPF010000104.1 GCA_905215195.1 uncultured bacterium
GGTGTCGCCCGCCACGGCGCCTTGCACAAATGTGGCCTTGCCGTTGTCGGCATGTGCCAGACCGTCGGCGCCGTAGGTCATCGATTCTATAGTGAGCTTCATATTCCTGCCTGTCATTCGCGTTGTTGTTCGCACCATGGTAGCAGGGAAAAGCGCCCCGCATCCGAGGCTTTCCTCAAATGCGGGGCGCTTCTACAAACTGCTTCTACAAACGACTATTTCGTCTTGCCGGTAATGAGCGTCTTAAGACCCAGGCCGATCAGACCCAGGCCCATGCGCACGCGACCGGGGCGATGGCGCTCGATGGCCTTGGTCTTGCCGGCGGGCTTATCGCGACGGGCGCTCGTCTCGGGTGCGGGCTTGGTGACCTGCGGCTCGGGCTGAGGTGCAGGTGCGGGCTCGGGCTCAATGACGGTCGCCTGGACCTCTTGGACCTTGGGTGTGGCCGGCTGCGGCTCAGGAGCAGGGGCGGGCTTTGCCTCGGCGGCGGGCTCCGGAGTCGCAGTAGCGGGCTCGGACGCTTTCTCCACGGCGGGCTCTGCGGCAGCCTCGGGCTCATTCACCGGGGGAGCGGCAACCGCTTCCGGTTTGGCAGCTGCCCCGTGTTCAACCTCGTCCTGAATAGCTTTTTCGGCCACACGTTCCTTTTTCTGTGCGCGCTGCTGCGCGGCGGCCTCGGCGTTGCGATAGGCACGCTCCAGTAGAGCTTCCTGCGAGTTGAAGGGTTTCTCACCCTCTGCACGCTCCACGGGGACCCAGGTGCCGTCGCTCGTGAGGCTGCGGGCCTTCACGTTGTCGCGCAGCTGCATGCCCATGTACTCGTGCACTAGGGCGCGGCAGGTGGGGTCGAGCACGGGGAAGGCGATCTCCACGCGGTGCTCGGTGTTGCGTGTCATCATGTCTGCCGAGCTCAGGTAAATCATGTCCGAGTCCACGCCGAAAGCATAGACGCGCGCGTGCTCCAAAAAGCGTCCGACGATGGAGCGGACATGCACGTTCTCGGTCTTGCCAGGAACACCGGGCTTGAGGCACGAGATGCCGCGGATGATCATGTCTACGCGCACGCCGGCACACGATGCCTCGGCGATTTTGTCGATGACCTCGCGGTCGGTGAGCGAGTTGAGCTTAAAGAACACACGGGCGGGCTCGCCAGCGAGGGCGCGCTGGATCTCGCGATCCAGGCCGCGCATGATGAGCGGCTTCAGGCCCACGGGTGCCACGCCCAGGAAGCGGTAATCGCCGCGCAGATTGCCCAGCGACAGGTTGCGGAAGAACAGGTTGGCGTCCTCACCGATGCCGGGATGGGCGGTCATGAGCATAAAGTCGCTGTAGAGCTTGGCCGTCTTCTCGTTAAAGTTGCCGGTGCCCAACAGCGTCAGACGGGTAAGCGCCATGCCCTCGCGATAGGTGAGCTGGCAGATCTTGGAGTGGCACTTAAAGCCCTCGGAGCCGTAGATGACGGTGCAGCCCGCTTCTTCCAGACGCTCGGCCCACTCGATGTTGTTCTGCTCGTCAAAGCGCGCGCGGAGCTCCATGAGCACCGTGACCTCTTTGCCGTTCTCGGCAGCATCGATCAGCGACTCGCACAGGCGGCTCTGCTTGGCCACGCGGTAGAGCGTGATGCGCAGCGAGATGCACTCGGGGTCGTAGGCTGCCTCGTGCACCAGGTCCAGGAACGGATTCATGGCCTCGTAGGGATAAAAGAGCAGCTTGTCGTGCTGCAGCACCTGCTCGCGGATGGAGCGGGTCATGTCGATGGTGGGATTGGGCTGCGGCCTAAACGGCGTAAAGAGCAGCTCGTTGCGCAGGTGCTCGGGAATCTTGCCCTCAATGCCAAAGACGTAGCCCAGGTCGAGCGGGATATCGCAGGTAAAGACAGAGCGGCGCGAAAGTTCGAGCGCCTTGCGGATGGTCTTGAGCGTTGCCTTCTCGAGCGACCCCGAGACCGCGAGCACTACCGGCTGCAGACGCAGGCGCTTCTTGAGGATGCGCTTCATGTGCTGGCGGTAGTCCTCTTCCTCTTCGACGCCCTCGCCGTCCGGATCGATGTCGGCGTTGCGGGTGACGCGGATCAGCGCACGATCCAGCGGCTTATAGGAGCCAAAGCAGCTGTCCAGGCAGGCGAGGATGACGTCCTCGAGCAAGATGTAGGAGTAGGTGCCGGTGGGCGAGGGGATCTCGACCACGCGGTTCATCGAGGCGGGAATCTCGATAAGGCCCAGCAGGCTCTCCTCGTCGGTGGCGCCGTCCAGACCACAGGCCAGATAGAGCGCGCCATTGCGTAGGTTGGGGAAGGGGTGGCGAGGATCGATGACCAGCGGCGAGATGACCGGCGACACGTAGGCCTGGAAGTAGCGGGTTACAAAGGTGCGCTCCTCGGGCGTAAGCGAATCGATGCGGGCGCGGTGAACGCCCAAGGTGTCGAGCTTGCCCTCGATGCTCTTAAAGATGGACTCCCAACGGGTAAGGAGCCCGGGCATTTCGGCCATGACAGCATCGACCTGTTCGGAGGCGGTCATATTGCTCTTGTTGTCGACAGGTTGCTTTTTGAGCTCTGCCAGATCGGACAGGCCGCCCACGCGCACCATGAGAAACTCGTCGAGGTTAGACTCGAAAATCGACACGAACTTTAGACGCTCGAACAGCGGAACGGTCTCATCGAAGGCTTCGTCAAGCACACGGTTGTCAAAGCGTAGCCAGCTGAGCTCTCGGTTCTGCGTGTACGAGAAGTCGCGAGGCGGTTTGCGCAGCTTTGCGGCGGCTTGCTTTTTTTCGATTTTGCTCGGCATATGCATCTGTCCGTTCAGTCCCCGCAGGGGACGGTAGCCTAACCCTATTCACTATTGTCTCAATTTAGTCGACTTGTGGCACGGACGTATTGTGCGAACGGTATCTTTACCTACTTCTTACGCTGACAAGTCATAGGACTGACGCCCTGCTCGTCTGCAAGCGGTCTATATCCTCACTCAACTGGTACGTAAGTGTGAATAAGAATGATGGATAGCTGAATATCATTGAATGCAGGCGGAAACGTAAACAAACATCATTTATATACATAAAACCGATTTAGCTATGCAATTCTGAATCAAAAGTTTAGAGATGCAATTGCAAATAGTTTTTAGGAAAAAAGAGCGTTTACCTTAGAAAAGTTACTTTAGAACGCCGAAGTACATTATGGGGGAATCTCATGCGATATACCGTTCATCGCACTTTGTTGACCGTTCGGGGGCGAGGTGGAATTGCGGGTGGAATTTGGATATAACTAGAGCTGTCAGCAAGCAGCGTCCGCTATGGAAGGGCGCTGAGAGATTCGGCCGAAAGGCCCGAAAGAAAGGTAGGAGGCCATGACGAAAGGTCTGCACGTGCCTTCCGAGATCGGCAAGCTCAGGAAGGTCTGCCTGCACCGCCCCGGCGACGAGCTCCTCAACCTGCCGCCCGACGAGCTCGAGCGACTCCTGTTCGACGACGTCCCGTTCCTGGAGGTCGCGCAGCAGGAGCACGACACCTTCGCCCAGATCCTGAGGGACCAGGGCGTGGAGGTCCTCTACCTCGAGAACCTCGTCGCCGAGGTGTTCGACCAGGTCCCCGGCGCCCGCGCCGAGTTCACCGACCAGTACATAGCCGAGGCCGGCATCCGCGGCCAGCACATGCCGCAGATCGTCCGCGAGAAGCTGGACTCCATCGAGGACAACCTCGAGTTCGTCAAGAAGACCATGGCCGGCATGACCAAGGCCGAGATCGACCTGCCCCTCACGGCGTCCACGACCCTCGACTCCCTGGTCAACTCCGAGTCCGAGTCCGACCTGATCATCGACCCGATGCCCAACCTCTACTTCACCCGCGACCCGTTCGCGGTCGTCGGCGAGGGCGTCAACCTCAACCGCATGTACTCGGTCACCCGCAACCGCGAGACCCTGTACGGCAAGTACGTCTTCAAGTACCACCCCGACTACAAGGACGTCTCCCTGTACTTCCGCCGCGACTGCCAGTTCCACACCGAGGGCGGCGACGTGCTGAACATCAACGAGAAGACCCTCGCCGTCGGCATCTCCCAGCGCACCCAGGCCGCCGCGATCGACGTCATGGCCCAGAACATCTTCTGGAACTCCGACTCCAAGGTCGAGCGCATCCTGGCCTTCGACATCCCGGTCTCGCGCGCCTTCATGCACCTCGACACGGTCTTCACCCAGATCGACGTCGATAAGTTCACGATCCACCCCGCCATCATGGGCACCCTGCGCGTCTACGAGCTGACCGCCGGCAAGAACCCGGGCGACGTGAACATCCGCCTGATCGAGGACACCCTCGAGCACGTCCTGGAGGACGCCACCGGCGTCGACCAGGTCAAGCTGATCCCCTGCGGCGGCGGCGACCCGATCGCGGCCTCCCGCGAGCAGTGGAACGACGGCTCCAACACCCTGTGCGTCGAGCCCGGCAAGATCTGCGTCTACGCCCGCAACACCGTCACCAACGACGTGCTGTACAAGGAGGGCCTGGACCTTCTCGTCGTGCCCTCCGCCGAGCTCTCCCGCGGCCGCGGCGGCCCGCGCTGCATGAGCATGCCCTTCTGGCGCGAGGACCTCTAAGGTCTTCAAGGACCCGTACAGGTCTTAATACATACATCTAGCTGCCATTAGATGTCTCCCATTGGGGCGGTGCGGGTATTCGCACCGCCCCATTCTTGTATGAGGAACGTCAACACGATTGGATGACTGCTTTTGTAAGGAGCTTGGTCATGGATATCAAGGCAATCGGCGTTGAGGAGTGGCTCAACGTTTGGGAGAAGAGCGCCACGTGGGATATCGCCCAGTCGACGATTTCGTCGCTTACCATGGGCGAGCTTCGCGCGCTCGACGAACAGGACGGCGCCACGTTCTACGAGCGCCTGGATCGCGAGAAGATGAACTACGGCTGGATCGAGGGTTCGCCGGAGTTTAAGGCCGAGGTTGCCAAGCTGTATCGTCGCGAGGTCAATCCCGATCACATTCTGCAGACCAATGGCTGCACGGGCGCGAACCTCAACGCCATCATGGCCGTAGTCGAGCCCGGCGACCACGTTATCGCCGAGTGGCCTACCTATGCGCCGCTCTATGAGATTCCGCGTACGCTTGGCGCCGAGGTCGAGTATTGGGAGCTTCGCGAGGAGCTCGGGTGGAAACCCGATATCGAACAGCTCAAGCGCTCGGTGCGCCCCAACACGAAGCTCATCTGCATCAACAACGCATCGAACCCCATCGGTACGGTGCTTGATGCCGATACGCTCGGCCAGATTGCCGAGATCGCCCGCTCGGTTGGCGCCTATGTGCTGTGCGACGAGGTGTATCTGCCGCTTGAGAACACTGAGGACTTTTTGTCGATGGCCGATGTGTACGAGAAGGCCATCGTCACCAACTCGGTGTCCAAGACCTATTCGACGCCTGCGGCCCGCGTGGGCTGGGTTGTGGCAGACGAAGAGGTATCTAACCGCATTCGCACGTACCGCGACTACACCATGATTTGCGGCGGTGTGTTCAACGACGCCCTGGCGACCTATGTGCTTGAGCACAAGGATAAGATTCTCGAGCGCAATCGCAAGATCGTGTTTGGCAACCGCGATATCGCGCAGGTTTGGATCGATACGCAGCATCGCGTTTCCTGGACGGCCCCGCAGGGCGTGTCCACCTCGTTTATCCAGCTGGATATTCCCGAGGATGACGAGGAGTTCTGCAGGCGCCTGCTGTCCGAGAGGGGAGTGCTGCTGGTCCCCGGTAGCCGTTTTGAGCTTCCCTGCGGCGCACGCCTGGGCTACTGCGCGAGCGAGGACGTTCTGCGCGAGGGCCTGAGGCTTTTGGGCGAGGCGCTGGCGGAGTTCGATCGCTAGGATTCCGATGGTCTTCGGGGGCCTTATCCAAATTAGCCGAAGATAATCGAAAACGGACCCGTTTCCCTAGGGGAAGCGGGTCCGTTTTTCTATACCGAGAAGTCAAGTTGTTACAAATGGGGCCGTAAAGCGAGGCGGTATCCGCTGGGCCTTATACTGAGTTTCCGGTGAACGGTATCAAGCGTCTGGTAAACGGTAATTTATTTATCAGAAATGAATAGGACAAACTTTTTTCTGAATAAAAATGAAAATGGTTGAGACGCGGTGTGAACCGCTAATTCTATTCATAGCTTTATTGGAGATATGCAATTTGAGGATGGTTTAACAAAGTTTAGTTCCATTTGATTTTAGGATTAAAACGCGTTTAAGCACGTAAATACGCTTTATTAAGATGAAGTGTGCCATGCGTGAAGTATATGTGTATGCCATTCACCCCCTATAAAAAACCGTTCGGGGGCAAGGTGGAAGTATGAGCTGATTTTGGATATAAATATGTCGTCAGCAATAACGCCTCACACGGAGGGGCGCTAACGAATCGGCCCTGACAAGGGCCCGAAAGAAAGGTAGGAGGCCATGACGAAAGGTCTGCACGTGCCTTCCGAGA
>CAJMPF010000105.1 GCA_905215195.1 uncultured bacterium
CGACGGCACGTGCATCGCAAGCGGCTCGGGCGCCTTTGCCCGCGAGTGCTTCTGCAAGGGAGTCGAGGTGTTTTTGGACTTGTGCCGAGATGCCGTCGAGACTGCCGAGCTGCGCCAATGGAGCCAGAGGGAGTATGAGCTGCTGAGTGCCGCGCGCGGGATCGTGGGTGCGTAGGCAGACAGACCTGACAGCTCGTCATACTGGTTGACGCTTCGATTCAAACAGCAGGGCGAGGTCGAGCTTACAGTCCCGCCATGCCAAACCGAATGGCGTTCTCAAAAGGCCTACCTCCCCTCCGCCTTCAGCTTCAGCAGCAGGTCGCTCAGCTCAGGGCACTTCTTGGAAAGGCGCGTCTGGGCTCGCTCGCCCATCCCCCATCGCTGGCGGATCTCCTGGGCACGCGGACTCACACGGTAGTTTCCGTCCATCATCTGCTTGAGCAGCTTGGCGGTCACGCGCGCATCGGCTAGGGCGCTGTGGGCATGGCCCGTCGACTCGTCGAACTCGATGCCAAACCACGTCGCCGCGTCACTCAAAGAGACGCGCCCGTGGCTGCCAACGTCCATGATCGAGGTGTAAAACGCCTGCAGGTCGGCCCAGTCCGTAGGAAATGCGGAAAGGTCGATGTGCTTTGCCTGGCACTCGGTCAAAAGCTGTCGACGATCCGTCCCGCTCCAGCAAACTATCTGGGCGAAGTAGCGACCGATCCAATCGCTGAGTCTTTTGATCACCACATAGAGCGGATCGGCCATCGCGGTGCCCACGGCTGATATCCCCGTAAGCTCGCGGACGGGAAACGCAACGCCTTCGGTAAATTCCGTCTGCACAAACTGCGAGAACTCGCCCATAACGTTGCCGTGGTAATCGAGCTTGACGGCACCGACCTCGATAATCTCGTTGCACAGTCCACGGTGTTGGCGCTGCTTTGGCACCGGCGCAAACTCAAAGTCCAGCACAATCTGGCGCGCAAAGTTCGTCGTATCGATAGCCGAGATACACGGCGTCTTTTCAGCTGACACGGTTAGGGCCTTTCTCCGTTGCTTGCCGCTTGCTACATAGGCGGCTACATCGCCGTAAGGATAGGCGCTCGTGCGGACATGAAAGCTGGGCGCAATACCATGCGCCAGGCACACGCCATGCAGACGGCCCCAAGAGAGTTGCCCGCTCTATTCAAATGCATGAAAAAGATTTAGGCCCGGTGACTTGAATCAGCGGTCATCCCGGGCCCATCAATATGCAGTGTACCTACAGAGGGCTGGTTAATCAAACGGGCTTTCGGTGACGAAGACCTGCGCGTCTAGCCCCAATCGCCCGGCGCCGTCTTCTGCCGCCCTTACGAAAGGCTGCTATTCGAGGGAATCACGTTGCTGTTATTATCGAACATATATTCGTATTTATGACCGCGCTTTGATAGAATGGCAGTTGTTGACGGCAGTTCCATGTGCCGGGCAGCGCCCTCCATGCGACGGGAGGTGATGCCCATGACCGATCTGATTGATTTCGTGAAGCTCCTGACCGCTTTGGTCTCGCTCCTCACGGCGCTTATCGGACTTTCCGAGGCACTTAAGCAGCGTACGAAGCAAAAGAAGAGGGGTCGACGCCGTTAAGGCATTGACCCCTTGAACTAAGTAACGGCGCTGCCCAGCTATCACCCTTGGGCTGCCATCGACTTTATTCTACCTACGGTTGCCAGGTTTAACAAATGAATTTTCAGTAATGGAGCCCCGGAGCCCGCTCGCTCAACCACCTGGCCATCGGATTAGCCGGATTCTGGGACACGCCTTCCGTCCCAGGCCTCTACCGGAAAATGCGTCCCACCCTGAGGCTCAATTCCGGAACACGGTTTCCGTTTGAAGCCCCGATGGGAAAGCGTGTCCCGTTCCGAGAGCTCATTCCTGGATGCAGTTTCCGCTAGAGATGCCACCGGGAAAGCGTATCCCGTTTTGGAGCCAAATTCCGGGTCGTAGTTTCCGCCTGAGGGCCGATCCGGAAACGGCATCCCATTCTGAAGCCGAAATCTGGGACACGCTTTCCGCCAAGGGTTGCAAAAGGAAAGCGCATCCCATTCCGAGCATCACATCAGAGCGCGCTTGGTTATCTCCGCTCGCACATCTCGGCAAACGAAATCAGCTTGGCATCTCCCCTGCTCGCCGCAGCTTCCTGACATCCTTGCGTAAAGCCACGCTTCGAGAAGATCACGTAGCTTTTATGCTGCCGCCTAAAGAGCTCGCTTCGGTACACGAGCTTTTCCAGAACATCCTCGCCTACCGGTTCATTGCGCCATTTGCACTCCGCAAACAGCGCAGTGCCCTCGCCATCGTCAACAATCAAGTCGATTTCTTCCTGCGTATGCGTGCGATTATCCGTCCCCCACCAGCGCCCAACGCTCGCCGGAACCACATCGAGCTGGCCCGCCCGCGCGAGTTCGTACACGTATTGTCTGCATATAAGCTCAAAGACCGTACCCATGTAATCCGATACGTGTGGCTCAATGCGCTCATACGCCATCTCGGCCATATCGTTTTGAATCAGCCCAATGTTCTGCGGAACAAACTTGTACCAGAACCTAAACATCTGGTCGCTCAGCAGATACACGGCTCGCTTATTGCTCGTCTCGTTTAGGGGCAGCTCGCGCTCGACAATCCCAAGCGACGCCAGCTTATCCACATAGCTCTTTACGTTGCTCGCAGGGATTCCCGTAGAGCTCGCAATCTCCGAGATCTTCGAGCGCCCCTGAGCAATTGCTTGCACGATCGCATCATATTGCTCGGGATTGCGGCACTCCTGCAATAGCAGGTTACTCGGCTCCTCAAAGAGATAGCCCGTAGGAGTAAGAAAAAGACGTTTGATGTTGTCCTTGAGCGGTGCGGCAGGATCGACTTTCTCGATATATGCAGGAATGCCACCCGTCATGCCATAGCAAACCGCAGCGTCTTCGCGACCCATGCCATGCCACAGGCCGAGGGTCGTCGTAAAATCGAGCGGCATGATCTTAAACTGGGCCGTACGCCTACCGTATAGTGGACTCTCGTAGCCCAACACCTGCTCTTCCATAAACGAAAGCGACGACCCGCACAGGATAAGCATGAGCTTGGTCTCTTTGTACAGGTGATCGATCTTGTCTTGCAGCAACGAGCTGATCTCGGGATTCGATTGGGCGAGATAGGGATACTCGTCAATCACGACAACCAAACGTTCCGCGCGAGCCATGGTGGCCAATGCATCGAACGCTTCGTCAAAACTACGAAACGACACGCCTGCAGCACCAACCGAGCCTGCAAGTATCGCCTGGCTAAAGCCGTGCAGGTTTGCCTCCGCATTGGTACGACGAGCTTGAAAGTAAATAGCCTTCTTGCCTTGGATGAACTCTGTGATAAGGCGCGTTTTACCCACGCGACGGCGGCCGTAAATCACAGGCATCTCAAAGGAGTCCGTGCCATACAGTCGATTGAGCTCGGACATTTCCGCTGTTCTTCCGATAAACATAGGGCCATCCTTCCCTTACGTTATAGCTAGCTATATTATACCTTCCTATAATATAGCTAGCTATAACGTAATTCGACAAGCGGCGCACGAAAAGGGGCGATACACCGCCGCACGTGGACCGTTCCGGAAAATGTATCCCGTTCTGGAGCCAAAAACTGGGCCGTAGTTTCCGCTTGAAGGGCGATCCGGAAAGCACGTCCCATTCCGAGTGGCAATTCCGGGTCACAGTTTCCGCAGATACAAGGCGACAGTCCGCTGCCCTTATCACATGCCTTCAAATATGCGATCCAGAAACACAAAACAGCAGATAGAATGCTCTTTTTCAAAAAGTACACGTCCCGAAACTTACCCATTCTTCATAACTCGCTACCGTTCAAGGTCGCCGATTACCGCCCACCGATTCAAACAAGAAATATGTCGTCAAAAGCAGGTCATCTACCTGCATGGTTAGATTTTGGTCAGCTTTTGGTCAGCTGAGCGGCAAGTTCCAGCTGATACGTTTTTGCTACCCAAAAGGAGGCGGTAGCTCATGACCCATTGCAATGACCAGCTCATCGACCAACTGCTCACTCAAGCCGAACAAGAGGGGCGCTGCCTGATTCCCCCGAGCACGGCGATCCGAAAAGCGCTCCTTCGGCGCACCAGCGGCACGGTTGTCTCGCCCATGCCGGGGTTGTTTGCGCGAAAAACGCGCTGGGATGAACTCAACCGAGCGCAACGCCATTGCGAAATCCTCCGCGCCCTTGCGATCATCCATCCCGATTGGACGTTCTGCTCGTTTTCGGCAGCTTGCCTGCTGGGGCTCGAGGTCTCGTGGCGACACCTGAACGTCGTGCATGTTTGCAGCTCGACAAAGCCGTCGGCTCGTCCGGGCGCACATATTCAGCGACACCAGATTGAGCCAGCCGGAGCAATACGCAGAGCCGGCATATCGGTAACGCCGCCCATCCAAACGGCCACAGATTGCCTGCTGCAAACTGGTTTTGCCGACGGCATGCCCATTGCCGATTCGGCGATCTCAAAGCTCGGCCTTGCGTCGGAACAGCTGATGGAGGCCGTTGAGCAACGAGCGACTGCCCGCAATGGTCGCGCGATTCGCACCGCCCTCACAACGCTTCGATATGCCGACGCCCGCGCCGAGAGCGGCGGGGAATCGGTCGCCCGAGCCATCATGATCGAGACGGGCTTTGCGCCCGACTGGCTTCAATACGAGCTGAAGGACCCCTTCGATTCGGCCAAGCCCATACGAACGGACTTTGCCTGGGAGCGCCAGGCGCGGGAACTCACGCTGGGCGAGCTCGACGGGCTCATCAAATATACCGACCAGACCATGCTGGCCGGACGCACCACCGCCGAGGCGCTCGTTGCCGAACGACAGCGCGAGGCGCACCTATCGCTCTACGGTCACCCTCTGCTGCGCTTTACCATGAACGAGGTCCGCTCGGCAGGAATACTCGCCAAAAAGCTGCAGACGGCAGGCATCCGGCAGACCGCTCTACCGACATGGCTCAACGATATTGAGCTGTAGGAGCTGCTGAGCTTATGCCCGCCTGCCACCAAGCTGGGACACACTTTCCGGTTGGCAGCACCCGCGGAAACCATGTCCCAAATTGAGCGCTCAAAACGGGATGTACTTTCCAGATGGCATGCCTAGCGGAAACCGTGTCCTGGAATCAAGGCCTAGAACGGGACAGACTTTCCGGTTGAAGCGCCCAGCGGAAACTGCATCCCGGAATAGACGCTCAAACTGGGACGCAGTTTCCGGTTTCCTGCTGTTCCGGAAAGTGCATCCCATTCTGGAGCCGAATTCCGGGACGCAGTTTCCGTATGCGGAGGCGCTCCAAACAAAAGGCCCCAGCTCGCGATGGAGCTGGGGCCAAAGGCGCAGCGTATGTAGTTGATGTTGAGCGCGAACAGCTCGTCAGCAATGGCCGTCTGCGCTCTACCCTACCCGCGGTGGCGGGCGCGGCTGTACGGGGTATCCACCATGGGCAGATTTGGACGCAGCTTGCCGTCAAACGCGCGATAGGCGTTCTGTACGGCGGGCGCCGTGGGGATCGTTGCGATCTCGCCGATGCCCTTGCCGCCGTATGCCACGGGCAACAGTTCGTCCTTCTCCACGTAGATGGCGTGGATATCCGGAATCTCGGGCGCGCGGAACAGCCCGAGCGTGCCGTACCTTGCCTGGGGCACGCAGTCCTTGAGCGGCCAATCCTCGGTAAGTGCGTAACCCATACCCATGAGCACACCGCCTTCGATCTGACCCTGGATGGAGATGGGGTTGACCACCTTGCCGGAATCGTGCGCGGCGTAGACCTCGCTCACGCGGCCGTCATCATCCAGAATGACCACATGCGTGGCAAAGCCGTAGCAGATGTGGCTCTTGGGATTGGGAACGTCGGCGCCCAGTTTGTCGGTCGGCTCCAGGTACACGTAGCCAAACTCGCATCCCTCGAGCGCCTTGATGGCGGCCGCGGGATCCTGAGGGTGCATACCCTGGCCGGCGACGAGTTCCTGCGTGTGCAGCTGATAGGCGCGGCCGTCGTCATACTCGATCTTGACGCCGTCGCCATGCGCATTCACGGGAGCGGCGGGCGCAGACTTGCCGGCCTCGATATCAAGCATGGCATCGCGCAGCAGGAAGGCGGCACCGCGCACGGCCTCGCCGGTCACGACCGTCTGACGCGAACCAGACGTGGTGCCGGAGTCGGGAGCGTTCTCGGTAGAGCACTCGCCGTTGGCAATGCAGCGAAGCGGCAGGCCGCATGCCTCGGCAACGTCCTGCAAAAAGACGGTGTTGCAGCCCTGGCCGATGTCGGACGTGGCAGCATAGACCACGGCCACGCCGTCCTCGATGCGAATCTTACAGCGGCCGGCATCGGGCAGGCCAACGCCCACGCCAGCGTTCTTCATGGCGCAGGCGAT
>CAJMPF010000106.1 GCA_905215195.1 uncultured bacterium
CCCGTGTGACCTCCGAGCAGACGATTGAGTTTCCCGCCGGCACGCACGATGGCGACGAGGTCCGTATTGGCGGCATGGGTCACGCCGGCACCAACGGCGCCTCTGGCGGTGATCTGGTCGGTCGGGCCCATGTTGAGGCCGAGCGCCTGGAAGGCAAGGCCCGTACCGGTTTTTACCTGATGGGCATCGTGGCGCCGTTTTTGGTGCTATCGGCCATCTCGGGCGTGTTCTCGGCCTTTGCCGTGATGTGCTTTATTCCGTTTGCCATGGGCCTGTTCATGGTGCTCTCGGACGGCGTGCTGCACCGCAGCCTGCTGTGGTGGAAGCGCGGCGCGATGCAGTTTGCCAACGGTTTTGCCAACGGTTTTATGTTTGCGCTCGTGTCGGTTTGGTTTGCGAGCTGCTCGCAACGTGCCATGCTTTCGCCCTACGCAATGCAATAACATCAAACCCTCTGTTTGCGGCCGGCCCAGCTTGGGTATAGGACGCACTGTGACAATAATGAAAGTCGGAAGGATTCGGTCGTGTCGGAAAATAGGGATTACTACGAGGTGCTTGGCGTCGACAAGGATGCCGACGCGCGGACGATTAAGCGCGCGTTTCTAAAGAAGGCTCGTACCGTACACCCGGACGTTTCGGACGACCCCGAGGCCGAGGCTAAGTTCAAAGAGCTCAACGAGGCATATTCCGTTCTTTCCGATGAGCAGAAGCGTGCTAACTACGACCGTTACGGCACTGCCGACGGCCCCGGTGGCTCCGGCTACGTCGATATCAACGATATCTTTGGTGGCATGGGCATGGACGACTTGTTCTCGTCGTTCTTTGGCGGCGGTGCCGGCGGTGGCGCCCGAAATCGCCGTGAGCGTCGTCGCGGCCGCGATATGGCCATCTCCCTTTCGGTGACCCTTGAGGAGGCGGCACTCGGCTGCAAAAAGACCATCAGCTATGACCGCCTTGCCCCCTGTGAGGATTGCAACGGCTCCGGTAGAGCCGAGGGTGCACAGGAAAAGCAGTGCAGCCGCTGCCACGGCACGGGCTATGTCACGACGGTCCAGCGCTCGTTCCTGGGCCAGGTTCAGTCCTCTTCGCCTTGCCCTGACTGCCACGGCGAGGGCACGGTTATCGACCATCCCTGCGAGACCTGCGACGGTCAGGGCCGCACGCCTTCGCATGAAAAGATCGACATCGATATTCCCGCCGGCGTTTCGACCGGTCGCCAGCTGCGCGTGAGCGGCTTTGGCGAGGCAGGCCTTCGCGGCGAGCCCTCGGGCGACCTGATCGTCAACGTGCGCGTTGCCGACCATGAGCGCTTTAAGCGCAACGGTGATGACCTGTACCTGGTGAGCGATATCTCGATTGCGCAGGCTGCGCTCGGCTGCGAGATTGAGGTCGAGGGCATTATGCCCGACGAAGTCGTCAAGGTGACGGTCCCCGCCGGTACGCAGTACGGCGACACCGTGAGCGTTGGCAACTACGGTATGCCCCGTATCGGCGGTGGCGGTTCGCGTGGCCGCCTGATCGTGCAGCTGCGCGTGGTCGTTCCCACCAATCTTTCCAATAAGCAACGCGAACTGCTCCGTGCTTTTGCCGATGAGATGGGCGATGACGTCGCTTCTGGTAAGAAGTCGGTGACCGACCGTATCAAGAGTGCTCTCGACGACATCCTCGATTAAGGAGCCCGCGTGCTCACACCTCATATCTCTGTCGTCAACCTCGGCTGCCGCGTCAACCGGGTTGAGTCCGACCGTATCACTGCCGATCTTATGCGCCTGGGGTTTGCGATGGTGGAGCCTCAGGATGCTGAGCTGATTGTCATTAACACCTGTGCCGTTACGGGCGAGGCCGAGGCCAAGACCCGTAAGGCCGTTCGCCATGCGCTGGGCTATCCAAACGAGCCCTATGTGGTCGTGACCGGATGCGTGGTCAATCTGCATCCCGAGGAGCTGCTGGAGCTTTCGGACCGCGTGATCGCCGAGCCGTCCAAGATTGATGTTGCCGAACGCGTCTGCGAGGTGTTGGGCGTTGAGTCCGATAATGTTCCCGCCTGCAGCGACGGCGAGGTGGTCGATGCACTCGGTCGCTCGCGTCTGGGCGTGAAGATCCAGGACGGCTGCAACCATCGTTGCACCTATTGTATTGTGTGGAAGGCACGCGGCCCCGAGCGCTCCGTGCCCGTTGAGTCCGTGCTCGAGCAAGTTCGCGAGGCCCAGGAGGCCGGCGTGCCCGAGGTGGTGCTGACAGGTGTGAACCTGGGCGCCTACGATGGCAAGAGCGCGACTGATGAACACGTCGAGATCGATGAGCTGCTCGAGGCGATTATGGAGCGCACGTCTATTCCGCATGTGCGCATTTCCTCGGTCGAGCCCATGGATATCTCCGAGTCCCTGCTTAAGGTCATGGCGCGCTATCCGCAGCGCATCGCCCCGTTTTTACACCTGCCCGTGCAGTCCGGCTGCACACGGACGCTGCATCGCATGGGCCGTCCCTATAGCGCCGAGGCCTTCGAGGAGACGGTGCGCATGATTCGCACCAACTTGCCTCAGGCGTCCCTTTCGTGCGATGTCATCGTCGGTTTTCCCGGCGAGACGGACGAGGAGTTTGAGGAGTCGCTGGCGCTGTGCCGCCGCGTGGGCTTTTCGCGTATGCACGTGTTCCGTTACAGCAAACGTCCTGGTACTCTTGCTGCCGATATGCCCGACCAGGTGCCGCCCGAGGTCATGGCCGAGCGTAGCCGTCGTATGCGAGCCGCTGCGCAGGAGCTCGCCATTGCCGACGCTCGCCGTCGCGTGGGCACCGTTGAGCGTGCCGTGCTCGAGTATGGCGACAACTTGACGCTTGGTTCGTTCCATCATGCCCGTCTAGACGATACCCGTGGACTCACAGCCCCGTGCCTGCTCGATGTTGCTATCATCGGAGTCGATGATTCCGGCTTGGTCCATGCACGCAGGGAGGTTCATGGAAGCCTCGAAGATTAGACTTACCGTTCCCGAGGGTATTGACCCCTCGCGCGTTTTGGGTGCCGGCGACGGCGTCCTTCGTGCGCTGGAGAGCTCAGTTCGCGCCCACGTGGTCGCCCGTGGCGACAGCATCGCCGTGAGCGGTGACCCGGACGAGGTCGAACTGGTCGCGCGTTTTTTCGAACATGCCTTTCGTGAGGCTGCTTCCGGGCGCACGCTTTCTGCCGACGATGTCTCTCGCTGCCTGGCCGTCTTGCGCGACGGTGAGCACGAGGCTACGTCGCTTCGCGATGACGTGCTGCTTTCGTATCGCGGTCGCGTCATTCGCCCCAAGACGCTCGGTCAAAAGCGCTATGTGGATGCCATCCGCTCAAATACCATCACGTTTGGCCTGGGTCCTGCCGGTACCGGTAAGACCTATCTGGCCATGGCACTCGCCGTTGCCGCGCTCAAGCGTCACGAGGTGGGCCGCCTGATCTTGACGCGTCCGGTTGTCGAGGCAGGGGAGAACCTGGGCTTTTTGCCCGGTACCCTCGAGGAAAAGATCGATCCCTACATGCGTCCGCTCTACGACGCCCTTTTTGACATGATGGATCGCGAGCGCACCGATGAGCTTATGGAGCGCGGCGTGATCGAGATCGCCCCGCTTGCCTACATGCGCGGCCGCACGCTGAGCGATGCCTTCGTGGTGCTCGACGAGGCTCAAAACACGACCCCCGAGCAGATGAAGATGTTTCTGACGCGCCTGGGCTTTAACTCTAAGTTTGTGATTACCGGTGACCTCAGCCAGCGCGATCTGGTGGGTCGTCGCGGCGGTCTTGCCGACGTTGAGCAGATTTTGGGCCGTGTCGACGATGTCGCATTTTCTCACCTCGAGCGTGCCGACGTGGTGCGCCATGCCCTGGTGGGACGTATCGTCGAGGCATATGATGCTTATGATGACGTGCGCGAGCAGCGCCCGCGCGACCGAAAGGAGTCCCGTTGAGTGTATTGATCAGCAACGATGCCGAGCTCGATACGCTGCTCGACGCGCAGGAGGTAGAACACATCTGCGAGGTCGTGCTTGCCGCCGAAGGCGTTGAGCGTGAAGTCGAGATTTCCCTTTCGTATGTCGATGAGGACGAGATGCACGAGCTCAACCACGAGTGGCGCGGTATCGACCGTACCACCGATGTCCTCTCGTTTGAATGCGACTCGGCCTTTGACGAGGATATTCCCGCCGACGAGACGCTTGAGCTTGGCGATATCATCCTGGCCCCGCAAGTCATTGCCCGTCAGGCCCCCGGCTTTGGCAATGTCCCTGCCGACGAGTGCCGCCTGATGCTCGTGCATGGCATGCTGCACCTGCTGGGGTATGACCATATCGAGGACGACGAGGCCGAGGTCATGGAGGCCCGCGAGGACGCCATCCTGCGCGATCTGGCGCTCGAGCGCGGCGAGGACCCCAAGCTGGTCCACGTCGGCCCCATCACCAACCACGCCCACGACTAGGAGCCGTCTATGATTCCCGGATCGAACAAGGACCATCCGTCCTTCTTAAAGTCGTTCTCCTACGCCATGGAGGGCTTCGTCACCGCCGTCAAGACCGAGCGCAATATTAAGGTCATGCTCGTTGCGGGCGTGTGCACCGTCATTGCCGGCTGCATCGTGGGGCTCGACATTGCCGAGTGGGCCACGATTATCATCTGTTGCGGCTTGGTGATTCACGGCGAGCTGTGCAACACCGCCATGGAGGCGATTGTCGATCTGGCGACCCAGGAGCTCCATCCGCTGGCAAAGCGTGCGAAGGATATCGCCGCCGCCTCCGTATACGTACTTTCCATCACCGCCGCGATTGTGGGATTGCTGGTATTTGCCCACGCGCTCGACTTTATTTAGAAAGGGATTTCCATGTCCGACACCATGCAGCCTATCGATGAAACTCTGGACGACGAGTCCCTGGATACGGTAGATGCCGAGGAGTTCGAGGAAGTCGAGGAGTTTGACCCGTTTGAGGGCATGAGCGACGAGGAGCTCGACGCCCTGTGCGACGAGGACGATAGCCTCGCGGGCTTTGGCGACGTTGAACCCGGTTTTCGCAGCGGCTTCGTAGCCCTGGTTGGCCGCCCCAACGCCGGTAAGTCCACGCTGCTCAACGCCTGCTACGGCAAAAAGGTCGCCATCACCTCGTCGGTGGCCCAGACGACCCGCCGCCGCATGCGCGCCGTCGTCAACCGTCCCGGCTACCAGCTGGTCTTTGTCGATACCCCGGGTATCCACAAGCCCAAGGACGGC
Organism: uncultured bacterium; assembly: GCA_905215195.1. GTDB lineage: Bacteria > Actinomycetota > Coriobacteriia > Coriobacteriales > Coriobacteriaceae > Collinsella. The sequence goes on from CAJMPF010000106.1 coordinate 5,232, forward strand.
CTGGGGTCCGAGCTCAACAAGAGTGCGCTGTTCGAGCTGAACGATGTCGATGTCGTCGCGTTTTTGATTGATGCCACCAAGCCGATCGGCAGGGGAGACGCCTGGGTTGCCGAGCGCGTCAAGAACGCTCGTTCCAAGAAGGTCCTGGTGCTCACCAAGGCCGATGAGGCCGATCCCGCCCAGGTTACGGAACAGCTCAAGGCCGCCCACGAGCTCATGGAGTATGACGACGAGATCGTGACGTCGTCGGTCAAGAACTTCAACGTCGATGCCTTTATCGAGACCGTTGCGCACTTTTTGCCCGAGGGTCCGCGTTGGTTCCCCGAGGACATGGGTACCGACGCTTCCGATGAGACGCTCGTTGCCGAGTTTGTGCGCGAGAAGGTCTTGCGCCGCACCCGTGATGAGATCCCGCACTCCGTGGGCGTGATCTGCGATGCGCTCGAGCAGACCAAGAAGGTGCTGCGCGTGCACGTCACCATTTACGTCGAGCGTGAGGGCCAAAAGGGCATCATCATTGGAAAGGGCGGCGAGATGATCAAACATATCGGCATCGACGCCCGTCGCGACCTTGAACGCATCTTTGGTACGCAGGTCTTTTTGGAGCTGGACGTGAAGGTCAAGGCCGGCTGGCGTGACGACGAGGCCCAGATTCGCCGCTTTGGCTATAACGCCGAGGACTAAGGGCGCGCGGCGCGCATGGCAGGCTCCCGGACATATCGTACGAAGGTGCTCGTCCTCGATAAGACGAAGCTCAAGGAGACGGACCTGATCCTGACGATGCTTGACGAGCGGGGTCGGCAGGTTCGTGCCGTGGCAAAGGGCGCCCGCAAACCCGGTGGGCGCCTGGCCGCGCGCTGCGAGCTGTTCTGTACCGTCGATATGCTGCTCGCACATGGACGGTCGCTCGACGTGGTTTCTCAGGCCGAGCTTATGGAAGCGCCGCTCGGCGCCGCGCCCGATTACGAGACGACTTGCGCCGCAAGCGCGATTGCCGAGGTCGCGCGCGTGTGCTCATTCGAGGACGCCGAGGACCCGTTTACCTTTGCCATCACGCAGCGGGCGCTCACGCTTGTCGGCAGCGGGCTCGACTCGGCACATATGGACCTGCTCGTGGCGGCCTTTGTCTTTAAACTGCTGTCGCACGTTGGCTACCGACCCG
>CAJMPF010000107.1 GCA_905215195.1 uncultured bacterium
TACGCTGCTCAACGTAAAGCCCGTGGTAGCTGTCGAGGACGGTCTGATCGTGCAGCTGGGAAAGGCGCGCGGTTCCAAGAACGGCCGCAACCTGCTGAACCAAAAGGTCGAAAAGGCGGGCGGCATCGACTTTTCCATGCCGCTTGCGCTCGGCTATACGGGTCTTTCGGATGCGGTGCTCAAGAAGTATATCGAGGACAGTGCCGCGTTGTGGGCCGGCCATGCCGAGGGTGAGCTGCCCATCCACACTATCGGCGCCACCATCGGCACCCACGTGGGCCCCGGCGCCGTCGCCGTAGCCTTCTTCCAGCCCGCCAACTAACCGATCTGCCATAAACCACCACAAAGGGGACAGGCACCTTTGTGGTGGTTTATGCTTTTCCGGGTGGAAGGGAGCGAGCAATGGCGTCTGAGGGCTTTTTTGAACGGGTGTACGAGGTGGTCGAGCAGATCCCCGAGGGGATGGTCGCCACGTATGGTCAGGTGGCGCTGCTTGCCGGTCGTCCACGAAGTGCGCGGTACGTGGGGTATGCCCTGCATAGCAATCCGCGTCCCGGCGAGATTCCCTGTCACCGCGTGGTGTTTGCCGACGGGCACATATGCGAGGGCTTCGCTTTTGGCGGTCCCGATGCTCAACGTGAGCTTTTGCTAGGGGAGGGTGTGGCGTTTAAGGACGACATGCACGTCGACTTGGCCGCCTGTCGCTGGCCAGCAGGGCTCTAGCGGCTCTGCCGTGGCCAAAACCACCACGAAGGTGCCTGTCCCCTTTGTGGTGGTTTTCTGTTGCAGGTTTACCGGGGCTAACTTATGGAGAAGCTATGGCGGCGGATATTGATGCTGCAAAGTAAACCACGGTGAACTATATTGGTTTCAGCAACGGAGCAGGCAATAGGCGATGAAAAAGCCTGCCCTGTTGAGTTTGATTCGCATCCCTCCCCTCTGTGCGATTCAACGGTGTACTTCGGGAACAGGCCCGCTGGCAACTAACTGCCAGCGGGCCTGTTCCTGTTTGTCGGGGGAGTGCGATGGACGGAGCCGAAGCGGTCCGCTCCAAAAAAAGGCGGACACCGTAGCGCCCGCCCTATAGCAATCGAAAGCTCAAGTCAGCAGATCGGCCTAGTACACCATACCCATGGCGTCCCGAACCTCGGCCAGGGTCTGCTCGGCGATCTCGTTGGCGCGACGGTTGCCCTCATGCAGGACGTCCTTCACATAGTCCAGATCGTTCTCGTAGCGCTGACGACGCTCGCGGATAGGTGCGAAGTACTCGTTGACGGCCTCGGTCACGTACTTCTTGAGCTGGCCGGAGCCGCCCATGCCAATCTCCTCGGCAATCTCGACCTCGGAACGGCCGGTGCAGATGGCGGCCGTCGAAAGCAGGCCGGACACGCCGGGGCGGTTCTCGGGATCGAACGTGATCATGCGCTCGGAGTCGGTCTGGCTCTTCTTGATGCGCTTGGCCGTTTCCTCGGCGGTCATCGAAATATTGATGGCGTTGCCGTAGCTCTTGCTCATCTTGCGACCGTCCAGGCCGGGCAGCAGCGGGGTCTCGGACAGCAGTGCGTCGACCTCGGGGAACACCTTGCCGTAGCGGTTGTTAAAGCGGCGGGCGATGAGCTCGATGTGCGGCAGCTGGTCGCGACCGACGGGCACCACGTTGCCCTTGCAGAACAGGATGTCGCAGGCCTGATGCACCGGGTAGGTGAGCAGAAGGCCGGTGAGCTCGTGGCCCGAGGCCTCCATCTCGGCCTTGACCGTGGGGTTGCGCGCCAGCTCGGCCTCGGACACCAGCGACAGGAACGGCAGCATGAGCTGGTTGGCGGCGGGCACGGCGGAGTGCGCGTAGATCATGGTCTTGTCGGGGTCGATGCCGCAGGCAAGGTAGTCCATGACCATGTTGTACACGTTGTCCTGGATGTGCTCGGTGGTGTCGCGGTCGGTGATGACCTGGTAGTCGGCGATGAGCACGTTGGTCTTGGCGCCCATGTTCTGCAGCTCCACGCGGCCCTTGAGGGTGCCAAAGTAGTGACCCAGGTGCAGACGGCCGGTGGGGCGGTCGCCGGTAAGCATGGTGAACTTCTCGGGCGTCTTGGCCAGGCCCTCGCGAATGGCGTTGCTCTTTTGCAGCGCGACTTCGTAGCTGTTCTCGTTTGGCATGATTGCTCCTAACGTTCGTTCGCAGGTTTTGATGATAACGCGTTTATTGGAGGGGCGGGGCGTAAGTAGGCGAGGGGCGGGAGAGGGGTGGCTTGTGCGATGGGCGCGGCGTGGCCGCGCTTGGCCAACGGTGCCTTGGCACATCCTCGGCAGCTTGCCCTAGAGCTTGTGGTGGCGCTCTTCTTTGCGCTCCTCGGCTGCCTGCTCCTCCTGCTTAAAAGCGGGGTCGTCGGGGGTGACCAGCTCATCTTCGTGCGTGCGCTTGTTGTAATGGTGGAGCAGCACGGGCTCAAATAGATGTAGATGCTTGGCGAAGGCCGCCGAGCCAATGGCGAGCACGGTAAAGATGAGCACGCGCATGGGCACCTCGACCTGGTTAATCGCGGCGGCGCCGGCCGAAAGCATGATGCACCAGGCATAGATGAGCAGCACGGCCTGTTTTTGGTTGTAGCCTTCTTGGATCAGGCGGTGGTGGATGTGGCCCTTGTCGGCCTGCCCGATGCTAATGTGGGCGCGCTTGCGGCGCACAATGGCGCTAAACGTGTCGATGATGGGCACACCGGCAACGATGAGCGGGATGATAAGCGAGGTGAGTGCGGCGGTGCGGCTCACGTTGAGCAGCGAGATGGAGCCCAGCGCAAAGCCTAGAAGCAGCGACCCCGAGTCGCCCAAGAAGATGCTTGCGGGGTTGAAGTTGTAGCGCAAAAAGGCCAGACAGGCGCCAAAGAGCGCAATGGAGAGCGCGGCGGCGTCGATGCGGCCCGAGAGAACGGCCATCGAAAACATGGTGAACGACGCGATGCCGCAGATGCCCGTGGCCAAGCCGTCGAGGCCGTCGATGAGGTTAATGATGTTGGTGAATGCCACCAGATAGATTACGGTGATGGGGTAGGCGAGCCATCCGAGCATGATCTCGCCGGGGGCAAACGGGTTGACGATGACGCCGATTTTTAGGCCGCCGATACAGGCGATAAGCGCGGCGAGGACTTGTCCGGCCAGCTTTTGCTTGGGCGTGAGCTGGAAGACGTCGTCGATAGCGCCGGTCGCAAAGATGACGGTAAAGGAGAGCGCCAGCATGGGGTAGCTGATGTGCAGACGGGGGTGGGGCACCAAAACGGGCGGCCAACCCAGGTACCAGGTGCCTAGGATTTGCACAGTGCAGGCGACGACCAGGCCCAAAAACACCGCCGTTCCGCCCAAACGCGGGATGGGCTTGGTGTTGATGCGGCGCTTAGAAGGATAGTCGACGGCGTCGAGCTTGATTGCCAGGCGCTTGACCAGGGGTACCGTGAGGAAGGTCGTGATAAAGGCCGCCGCTGCCACGCATAGGTACGGTATGTAGCTCGGGGATGAAGCCATGAATCTAAAAACCGCCAAGCGTCGAAGGAAAAGGTCAAAGGTTGCTACGCGGAAATGGCATAGCTGTCCCATGATACTCGACCGAGGGGGGTGCGGAGGTTTGCACCGTGCGATTATCACGCGCATACCAGATATTGGAATGTTGTCGATGGCTTGTCGGGATGCCGGCGGGGATCCATATGGACTGCAATGGTGATTTTCGGCAAAAGAAAACCACCCCCCACGTTACGAAAATGAACCCACCTAAAACAGGTGGGTGCCCTCATCGACTGTTCCAGCGTCCTTAACAACGAAGGATACCTGTACTAGGCACGACTGTGTGGGCTCCCTAAATAAACGCGACGGTTCACCCAGTTGCTCCGCGGGGGGCGGAATACCTACATCATAAAGCGGCACTTTATCGATTCCAGTCTTGACATTACAAAAATCGTGTCGGACGATTACGGCGCCTTAGGGACGGAGCCGTCTACGCGGTCTGGCCCTTTACGTTTGAGCTGCTGAATCGTTGTTTTGGAGCATGGTTTTATGCCGACGTCGTTGACCGAACTTTTCTCGCCCGCCTGCCATTTGTGTCCGCGCCGTTGCGGTGCGGCGCGCGATGAGGGCGCGCACGGCGTATGCGGTGCTGACGACACGCTCAAAGTGGCCCGCGCGGCGCTTCATATGTGGGAGGAGCCGCCTATCTCGGGCGAGGCCGGTTCGGGCACGATCTTCTTTAGCGGTTGCTCGCTTCATTGTATCTACTGCCAGAACCACGAGATCTCGACCGGCAATTTTGGCCTTGAGATTTCGCCTGAGCGCCTGGTCGAGATTATGCTGGAACTGCAGGACCAGGGTGCCAACAACATCAATTTGGTGACGGCGACGCACTATGCGCACCTGTTGCCTGCCGCGATTGCCGCGGCACGGGCGCGCGGGCTGGTCATCCCAATCGTCTACAACACGAGCGGTTATGAGCGCGCGAGTGCCGTGGCGGCGCTCGGCGACCTGGTCGATGTGTGGCTCACCGACTTTAAATATGCCGATGCCGGGCTTGCGCAGTCGCTTTCTCATATTAAGGATTACCCGCGCGTGGCCGTGTCGGGTCTGGCCCAGATGTCGCGCGAGATCGATCGCCGTGGGGGAGAGCTGGTGGATGACGACGGGCTCATGAAGCGCGGCATGATTGTGCGCCATCTGGTACTGCCGGGACATGCAGACGATTCGTGTCGCGTGCTGGACCTGGTGTGGCAGACGGTGGGCGATGTGCCGATCTCGGTCATGAACCAGTACACGCCCAATGCACTTATGCGCGAGCAGGGCGGCGACCTGGCGCGTGCCGTGACGCGCGAGGAGTACGAGCAGGTGCTCGACCATGCCGACGACCTGGGCTTTACGACGATGTTCTGGCAAGAGGGCGGCGCGGTAGACGAGAGCTTCACCCCGGCCTTCGACACCACCGGTGTTCTCACCAGTGCAAAGTAGTGCGTTCGTCGATGAATTTTCTGGGACGGGGATAAAAAATCATCGAGAGCATTCCTGTTCGAAAAGTTGCCAAAATAGCCGCGCCCCAAAAAGACTGGTTATTGGGCGTTGACAGTTGGCGAGCCGTAGGTAAAATATCGACTTGTCCTGGGGACGTAGCTCAGTTGGGAGAGCGCTGCCGTCGCATGGCAGAGGCCGAGGGTTCGACTCCCTTCGTCTCCACCCTTGGATTTGATAAGCCGCTGACATTGTGTCGGCGGCTTTTTTTAAAAGAAAGGGCTATACCATGGCCGAGCTTGAGTCCCAACCACTGTCTGCCGAGGAGCGCGCCGAGTTGGAGGAGCTCCGCGCCGAGAAAGCTCGTCGCGAGGCCCAGGAAGAGGCCCGTCGCGAGCGCGAGGAGCTGACTGCCCTGCGCGCCGAGCGTGCGAAGGCCGAGGAGGTCGCCTCGAACGCCGCATCCGAGCGCAAGCCCGCGCCCGCACCCAAGCCCGCTGCTGCGAAGCCTGCACCTGCCGCGCCCAAACCTCAGCCTAAAAAGGCCGCTCGTCCCAAGTCCGTCGAGCCCAAGCCGAGCCGTGACGAGATGACCTTTGCCCAGCGCATGGTTACCTCCAAGGAACCTACGGGCGAGAACGAGATCCCTGGCATGGCGCCGGCTCAAAAAATCATCATTGTCCTTGCCCTCATCGCGTTTGTCATCTTTATGGGCTACACGATCCTGACCAGCATGGGCCTGCTCTAACCGATTTGCATCGGGCGTCATGTCCGCATGCTCTGCTCTCGTCCAACCCTCAAATTCTGCACCACACATCCGAAAGGTCGCCCCATGGCTTTGACCGATATCTCTCATCCCACCGACATCGCAATGCTCACCGATCTGTACGAACTCACTATGGCCCAGGGCCTGTGGGAGAGCGGCAAGGCCAATGAGCAGGGTTGTTTTACCGCGTTTTACCGCGACCATCCCTTTGGCAGCGCCTATGCCGTCATGTGCGGCACCGCCGAGCTGCCCGAGCTAGTCGAGAATCTGCGCTTTACGCCCGAGGATATCGACTACCTCGCATCGCTTGAGGCCCCGGCCGGCGGCGCGATGTTCAAGTCCGCATTCCTCGACTACCTGCGCGATTTTCGTGCGCATGTAAATATCGACGCCGTCCCCGAGGGCGAGCTCGTCTTTCCACGCGAGCCCATGGTGCGCGTCACCGGTCCTGCGCTCGAGTGCCAGCTGCTCGAGACGGCGCTGCTCAACATCGTCGGGTTCCAGACACTTGTCGCCACCAAGACGGCGCGCGTGGTGCTGGCGGCGGACGGCCGTCCCGTGGCCGAGTTTGGCCTGCGCCGAGCCCAGGGTCCCGATGGCGGCCTGGCCGTTGCGCGCGCGAGCTACGTCGCCGGCTGCTCC
>CAJMPF010000108.1 GCA_905215195.1 uncultured bacterium
CAGCACCAGGTTGCGCAGGCCCGCGACCGTGCCTTCCACGTCGGGGGCAGGCTGGTCGGCGTGCAGGTACGCCCAGTCCATCATAAAGGTCGCCGAAGACAGCGCGCCGATGGCCAGCGCGTCGTCGGGACACGAAAGCTCGACCTCAAAGACACGCTCATCGTGCTCGCTCACGCGAGTGCGGCCGCACGAAATGCCGCCAGCGAGACCGGTCTCGTTCATGAGCTCGACCGTCACGTGCTCCAGCAGATGGCAAAGCTCGGTCTGGCCCATGCAGTCCTGGAACTCGCGACCGGAATCACCCAGGCACAGGTGCTTGGCAATCGCCGGCACCAGGTAATACACGCGCGCCGTGGCCTCGATATCCTCCGAGGTCATGAGCGGCATGCCGGGGTTCACCAGCACATGCGCGCAGATCTTGTCCTCGCTGACGGTGACCTTAAGGATGTTGAACAGGCCTGCCATAACTCTCCCCTACTCTTCCTTGTCCTACTCGTCGCCGTCGTGCGGATTCGCGGAACCCGCACCCGACGCCGCCGGCTTCTCTGCCGAAGACTCGGAATCCTTCTTATCGGTTTCGGCCGGAGCGATCACGCGAATGAGCGAGATGCGCTGGCCACGCATCGACTGCACCTTGAACTTGTACCCCGCAACCTCAAATACCTCTCCGATGTCGGGCACCGAGTCGCAAAGCTCCAAAATCCAGCCGGCGATGGTCTCATAATCATCGCTTTCCTCGAGCGGCCAACCAAGCTCAATCGCGTCATCGCACGAAAAACGCCCATCAACGAGCCACTCGCGGCGCGAAAGGCGCGTGAGGTACTTGTTGTCGGGGTCGAACTCGTCCTCGATCTCGCCGACGATCTCCTCGACGATATCCTCGATGGTGATAATGCCGGCCGTGCCGCCGTACTCGTCCACGACCACCACGATCTGGTCGTGCGAGGTCTGCATCTCGGACAGTAGCGGCAGGATGTCCTTGGTGTCGGGCACAAAGGTGGCGTCGCGCAAAAAGCCGGCGATGGGCTGGTCACCCTTGCCGTCGAGCGCGGGTTGGATCAGGTCCTTGATGTGCGCGATGCCGGCGACGTTGTCGGGATCCTCGTGATAGACGGGGATGCGGCTAAAGCCGGTCTGGCGCATGGTGGACAACACGTCGGCGACCGTCTCGTCGTCCTCGCACATGGTGGTGTCCACGCGCGGCACCATGACCTCGCGGGCAACGGTGTCGCCTAGGTCGAAGATCTCGTGGATCATGCGCTTTTCCTCGTCGAGCAGGTCGTCCTGCTCCGAGACCATGTACTTGATCTCTTCTTCCGAGACGTTTTGGCGGTCGTCGGCGCTCTTGATGCGCAGGATGCGGGCCAGGCCATCGGAGCAGGCGCCGGTCAGCCACACGAGCGGACGGGCGATCTTTTGGAAAAACGACAACGGTCCCACGACCTGCTTGGACACGCCTTCGGCGTTGGCCAGGCCGATGCGCTTGGGGACGAGCTCGCCGATCACGATGGACACGAAGGCGACCGCGACGGTGATGATGACCGGCGCCAGGCCGCGCGCGATGGCGGAGAGCGGCGCAATGCCAAAGCTCATGAGCCACGTGGCGAGCGGGTCGGACAGACTCGTCGAGGCGACGGCGGACGAGGCGAAGCCCACGAGCGTAATGGCAACCTGGATGGTGGCGAGCAGCTGGTCGGAGTCGGCAGCCAGCTTAATGGCACGCTCGGCGCGCTTGTCGCCTTCCTCGGCCTCGTGCTCCAACACGGCGCGCTTGGCCGTGGTGAGCGCCATCTCGGACATAGAGAAGTAGCCGTTGATGAGGGTCAAAACGAGGGTGGTGATAAGGGAGATGGTTATGTCCATCGGGAGTTTCTCGAACCTCCAAGATTCGGGACGTCAGGTTAAAACGTTGATGGCGGATACGGCAATTGCACCGGCGCCCAAACGAGAACGCGGGCGCGCAGGCGTGGTCGCTAGATTACGAAGAGGATCACCGCCATGAACTGGAAGATACTGCCGGCGAGCACCCACAAGTGAAACACACTGTGCAGGTAGCGCACGTTTTTGGCGATATAGAACGGCACGCCCGCGGTGTAGCACACGCCGCCGACGGCGAGCAGGGCAAGTGCCACGGGGTTGAGCAGCGCCACAAGTTCGGGCAGCTTAAAGACAACGAGCCAGCCCATCAGCAGGTAGACCAGGCCGCTTACCCAGTGCGGTTGACGCTCGCGTAGGAAGCACTCGAGGGCGATGCCGATAATGGCGATGGCCCATACGGCAAAGAACAGCACGGCGCCGCCGTCGTTTGCCAGTGTGATGAGGCAAAACGGCGTATAGCTGCCCGCAATGAGCAGGTAGATGCAACTGTGATCAATAATGCGGAACACGCGCTTGGCGCGCGCGGGCTGAATCGCGTGGTAGAGCGTGGAGGCTAGGTATTCGAGGATAATGCTAACGCCATAGACAATCGCCGCGGCCATGTGGGCCGGGCCTCCGCCGCGCAGGACGGCGAATACGATCAGGAGCACCAGGCCCGCGATACCCAGCAGGCAGCCGACACCATGGGTGACGGAGTTCATGATCTCCTCGCCCACCGTGTAGTGTGGAACGGCCGCGGTCTTGGGTCGCGGCTTAGAACTGTCGCTCGAATCGGACATGCCGGTTACATCCTCCAACGTAAAGAGTTCTCAACACTATATCAAAGCGTCTAGGTACGTGCGAAATTTGCACCATACGTGACCCTTTGTTTACCCATTCTTTGTCTGTTGACGCATCAACGGCGAACGTCCATAATGCGCTTGCATTAAATGTTGATGTATTAACATCTTATAGGAGAATACCGAATGGCTCAAAACGCACGTTCCCATCGAAAGCTCAAGATAGCCGGCGTCGTTGCGCTGGTGCTCGTTGTCGCGCTGCTGGGGTTTGCCGGCAACTTCTTGTTCGACTTTGCCCTGAACCCCCAAGCGCCGTACACCATGAAGATGATGCAGGATGGCAAGGACGCCGAAAAGGGCGAGCAGATGGACGCCGAGGAGGGCGAGGCACGGGCGTGGTTTAAGGAAAACCGCGAGAGCAGCAGCCTCACCGCGAACGACGGAACCGAGCTTGCCGCCTGGTATTTTGCTGCGTCGGAGAGCACGCACGACTACGCCGTCTGCCTGCATGGATATACCAACGAGCCCATCGGTATGGCCCGATACGTCAAGCGATTCCACGACCGCGGCATGAACGTACTCGCACCCGCCGCCCGCGCCCACGAGCGCTCCGGCGGCGACTATATCGGCATGGGCTGGCCCGAGCGGCTCGATGTCGTCGCATGGATCGAGCGAATCGTTCAGGCTGACCCCGAGGCGCGCATCCTGGTCTTTGGCGAGTCGATGGGTGCAGCAACTGCCATGAACGTCGCGGGGGAACCTCTGCCCGCAAACGTGAAATGCATTATCGAGGACTGCGGTTATACAAGTGTTTGGGACGAGTTTTCTCTGCAGCTCAAGGACGTGTTTGGCCTGCCCAGCTTTCCCTTGCTCGATGTAGCAAACTTGGTGTGCAACGTGCGCGCGGGCTACGACTTTCATAAGGCGAGCAGTGTGGAGCAACTCAAACACGCGACGGTTCCCATGCTGTTTATCCACGGCGACCAGGACACCTTTGTACCGTACAGCATGCTCGACCAAAACTACGACGCGTGCGCCAGCAAGGTCAAGCAAAAGCTCACTATCCATGGCGCCACCCACGCCAAGAGCGCGCAGGTCGACCCCGAACTCTACTGGAACACGGTCGACAACTTCCTCGACAAGAATTTTTAGGCAAAAAGCAACGTCTGGGGTTTTGTTGCCAAAAATCGGTTTGTAGTCGGCGGTATTCGATTTTTCACCGCACTTCTGAAAAGCCGCCCGCAAGCGTTGTGCTCGTGGGCGGCTTTTGCTCAACTTACGCTACAAGGCGCTTGTTTTGTCCAATAAACAGGTGTTACTTGACCTCGATGAGCTCGTACTTGCTCGTGCCCAGGCCGATCTTCTCGGCGTGCGCGATGCACGCGCGCCAGTCGGTGTCGGGATGCGTGATGCAGAAGGGATCCTTGGCCTGCTCGCCCTCCAGATGTTCGTGGTTGTGCTCCATCTTGGCCGCGCTATCGGTGAGTTCGGTGTTGGGCAGCGGCTCGGATGCCATGACGGCATCGGCGCAGGCCTGGTCGATGGCGACCGGGTCGAAGCTCGCGAACATGCCGATATCGTTGACGATAGGTGTGTCGTTTTCGGGATGGCAATCGCAGTTGGGGCTGATATCCATAGCCAGCGAAATGTGGAAGCTGGGACGATCCTGGACAACGGCCTTGGTGTACTCGGCGATCTTGCAGTTGAGCACGTCGGCCGCGGCCTCATAGCCGGGCTTGATGCAGTCCTGGTTGCATGCCGCAATGCAGCGTCCGCAGCCCACGCAGCGATCGTGGTCGATGGCAGCCACGTGCACCGTGCGAGTGTTGCCGCTGGCAAGCTCGCGCTCGCGGGTATCGTCGAACGAGACAGCGTTGTGCGCGCAGATCTTTTCGCAGGCACGGCAGCCAACGCAGTGCTCGGTCGAGACGTTCGGCTTGCCGGCGGCATGCTGCTCCATCTTGCCGGCACGGCTGCCGCCTCCCATGCCCAGGTTCTTCATGGCGCCGCCAAAACCGGCCTGCTCATGGCCCTTAAAGTGGGTGAGGCTGATCACGATATCGGCATCCATGAGCGCCTGACCGATCTTGGCCTCGTGCACGTACTCGCCGCCCTCGACCGGGACGAGCGCCTCGTCGGTGCCCTTGAGGCCGTCGGCAATGATGATCTGGCAGCCCGTGGCATACGGGGTAAAGCCGTTCTGGTAGGCGGTATCGATGTGCTCGAGCGCGTTTTTGCGGCTACCCACATAGAGCGTATTGCAGTCGGTGAGGAAGGGCTTGCCACCCAGTTCCTTCACGACATCCGCGACGGCGCGGGCGTAGTTGGGGCGCAAAAAGCTCAGATTGCCCAGCTCGCCAAAGTGAATCTTGATAGCGACGAACTTGTTCTCGAAGTCGATCTGCTCGATACCGGCGTGACGTATGAGGCGCTTGAGCTTGTCGAGCTGGCTCTCGCGAGCATGCGTGCGCAAGTTGGTGAAGTATACCTTAGCGGGTGCTGCGGGTGCAGTTGCGGTCATAGATCTATCCCCTCGGTCTATATGGCGTTACAGACATAGAGGATGGTACCCGTTAAAGTAGGGTCAAAGTCAAGCGCGAAACCTAGTCGTTGGGGAGGTTCTTAAACGACTACTCTTGGACTTTGAGGGCCTCGGCCAGGCTCACGCGCGTGATAGAACGCATGTGTAGCAGCGCCACGACCAGGTAGGTCGCAAAGCCAATGCCGACGCATGCAACCATGGACCAAGCGGGCACGTAGATCTCGATATTGCCGTTGTAGGCGAGCAACATCGAGCGGAAGATGGCCGTGAGCGAGCCGATAATGACCGGCAGACTCAGCACGAGCGACGCCACCACGCACAGCGTGATCGAGCGGATGTACAGATGCGAAATCTCGCTATCGCGATAGCCAAAGACTTTCATGTAGCTGATCGAACGGGCGCTGTGGTCGATCACAGCCTTGGTCAGCAGGTACATAAACAGCAAGAAGATGAACACCGCAAGCCCAACCATCATGCCGATCATTTTGCTCATCATGCCGATGAACTGGTCGCCCACGGCGCGCATGTCGTCGGGCGTGGTGTCGCCGGCAAAGTAACGAGCATCGAGGTCGAGCTTCTTGTTGCTCGCATAGCCGTTAAAGTAGGTGGCGTCGTTGTCGAACAGCTCGTTAAAGTCGTCGATGCTCATATAGACATTCATATCCGACTTGGAGCCCCAGGCACAGTCCTTGCCCGCGTACTCAAAGGAATAATGCTCGCCCTCGTACTTGTCGCTGAGCGTGACCTTCTGGCCCTCGCTCCAGCCGAACTTGTCGAGTAGGCCGCCGCCAAAGACGACACGGCCGTCGCCGACGTTGAGGTCTTTCCAATAGCGCGAATCGGATGAAATGCCGTAGACGGAAATCGTCTCCTCGCCATTTCCATCGCCGCGGTCGTATTGCAGCTGGTAGACGGCGTATTTCTCGGCTTGCGCAATTGCGCCTGCACCATTGTCGATCGTATTGACCGGGTGGATATCGTCGTTGTCGGTGTCAATCTTAGAGGCCTTATCGATCAGGTCGATGGCCTCATCGCGATCGCAGCCGAGGGCATCGGCAAGATCGTCAAGGCGCGCGTAGAGCGCATTCTTCTTGTCCTGGACCTTGGCGAGCGCGTCCTGCGCCGCGGCCAGGCTCTCGGCAGACGGAGATGCGGTCGCGGCATCGGCT
>CAJMPF010000109.1 GCA_905215195.1 uncultured bacterium
CTGGTGATCTCCGCCTTGAGAGGGCGGCGTCCTAAACCGCTAGACGAACGGGCCACATGACATCTGCACTGCCGTGCTGCGAGGAAATATATTACGGGACAAAAAACGCGAGCGCAAGAAGAAATTCCAAATTGTCCGAATTTTGTCGGAAGGTTATGGAACGCGCAGGTCAAATAGGTAGCTCATTTGGGACGGAACCGAAGGATGATTATCCAAGGTGCAGGTGAGCCAGGAGGGCTTCACGCTCGTTGGGGATATTATCCTCGATCACTGCGTCGAGGGCGGCGTTGAGCAGCTGCCCCAACTCCGGCCCCGGTTTAACACCGGCGCGAATCAAGTCGCCACCGTTGATAGCAAGCATCTTGAGCGTATAGGGCTCCCCCGCCTCCAGAAGATCATGGGCGAGCGAGCGCATCTCCTCGATGGTCTCGACGTAATAGAAGCACGACGGGGCCTTGCCGAGTGTGTCAGCACGCTTAAGATCCATGAGCTCATCAATAAGGCGGGCTGTGTCGACGCCCTCACCAGAAAGCAAGCGCATCATATTGAGCAGGCAGGAGCGCTCGGGGCGCAGCGGCTTGTCATGGTATTTGATAAGCAGGCACACATCGCGCACCAGGTCGTGCGAAAGCGCCAGGCGATCCATAATGACGCGCGCTTTCTTGGCGCCGAGCTCGGGGTGACCATAGAAGTGTCCGCTGCCGGCGTGATCGACCGTGAAGCACTCGGGCTTGGACACATCGTGCAAAAACGCCGCCCACATCAGACTCGAGGAGGGCGCGATGCCGTCGCACAGCGCCAGCTCCCCTGCCACCGTCAGTACGCGGGCGATATGCTCGTAGACGTTAAACGCATGATAGACACTGCGTTGATCAAACCCGCGACCCGCTGCCAACTCGGGCACAGCGGCACAGATGAGCTCGGGATAGCGAATCATCGCGTCTCCCCCGTGGCCGGTCGAAAGAATGCCCTCGAGCTCAATACCCACACGCTCGCGCGCCACGGCATCGAGCAGCGGCGCGCACTCGGCAAGCGCACGCTTAGTCTCGAGCTCAATCATAAAGTCCAGACGGCAGGCAAAGCGCACCGCACGCAGCATGCGCAGAGCGTCCTCGTTAAAGCGACGCTTGGGATCGCCGACAGCGCGAATCAGCTTGCGCTCCAAGTCACCCTGGCCGTCGTAGCGGTCGACAAGCCCGCGCTCGGGATGCCAGGCCATGGCGTTGACGGTAAAGTCGCGGCGCGCCAGATCGTCCTCGAGCGAGGCGGCACGCTCCACACTCTGGGGATGGCGACCATCGGTGTAAAAGCCATCCAGACGGTACGTGGTGACCTCGATACGCTCGCCATCGGAAATAGCCGTGATTCCGCCAAATTTAATGCCCGACTCCACGACCGCGATACCAGCGGCCTCGAGCGCCACTTTGGACTCCTGCCACAGGCCGCTACAGCACATATCAACATCGTGGCTGGGGCATCCCATCAGGGCGTCGCGCACCCAACCGCCAACGTACCAAGCCTCAAGACCAGCCGCCTCAAGCGCGCGCAGGACGCGCAGGGAGGCATCGGACGGTTGCGTACCGTTGAGCGAAACATTGCACATGCCTGTGGCCTCCTGCGACTATCAAATTGGCTATCGATTGCGTCTGCAAGAAGTCTAGCAAGAAACAGCCTCCACTGCACACGCAAGTCCGATAAACAAAAACGCATCCGTCCTAGTCTAAGACGGATGCGAAATAATCAAACTATTCAGGCAAGGTGCAGGGACTAGCAGACCTGGCGAACCTCGATGTGCTTCTTATATTCGTCAACCTTGGCAAAATCGCCCAAACCGGGGCACTCGACCACGTTGGCGCCGGTGGCCATCGACAGGCGCAGTGCGTCCTCGACGCGCTCGGAGGCGTCATGCCACACGGACAGGAAGGCAGCGAGCGAGGAATCGCCGGCACACACCGTCGACAGCAGCTTGACGTCGAAGGTGCGGTTGGCAAACCAGATGTGCTCGCCGTTGGAGAAGTAAGCACCGGCGCCACCGAGGGTCAGCAGCACGTTCTTGGCGCCCTTGGCGTGCAGCTCGGCCATCGCGCCCTTGACGGACTCGTCGTCGCCACCGCTCACCTTGATGCCAAAGATGTCGAGCAGCTCGTCGTCATTGGGCTTGATCAGCAGCGGCTCCATGGCAATGAGGTCTGCCAGCTGATGGCTCGAGATATCGAGGACGAACTCGGCCCCCTTGGCCTTGACGCGGCGCAGGACCTCGGCCAAGAAGCCCTCGGAAGTGTTGGGAGGCAGCGAGCCGCTAATGACCAGGCAGGTCATGTCCTCGAGCGAATCAATGAGCTCAAACATCTCCTGCTCGTTGGCCTCGTTGATGGCGGCACCAGCGTTGACCATGTTGTACTCGGTGTCGGGGCCGGCATTGAGGAACACGTTGACGCGCGTGATGCCGTCGGTCCACACGGGCTTGACGGGCACGCCCAGGGCCTCGGCGCCCTTAACGATAAACTCGCCCGAGAAGCCGGCGAAGAAACCCAGGATCGTGGTGCCGACACCGTAGTGGTCAAGCGTAAACGAGACATTGAGGCCCTTGCCGTTGGGCGTGTAGACGGCGTTGCGGGTACGCGTGACGGTGTTGGCAGCAAGACCGTCACAGGCGATGTTGTAGTCAATGGCGGGATTTGCAGTGAGCGTGTAAATCATGAATGTTCCTTTCACGAAGCAACGTGTTAATGAAAGTATATTCCACGCATCGGTAAAAGGCTAGGGCAACTCGGTGAACGGTGTGGAAGCGATGAAGTACGGCGGGACACCTCTCCCCCGTGGCGGAACAAAAAGGCGCCCCGGCCGAAACCGGGGCGCCGCATGCGCACGAATATGTCGCGTTTCGATTACTGACGATCGAGCTTGCGGACGGCAACGCGCTTGCTGTACTCGTCGACGTGACCAAAGTCGCCAATGCCGACGGACTCGGCAACGTTGGCGCCGGTGGCCATAGCGAGCTTCATGGCCTCCTCGACGTTGTCGCGATCCCTGTACCACTTGTGCAGGAACGCAGCGAGGGTGCAGTCGCCGGCGCAGACAGAAGAAACCAGCTTGATGTTGAACTCACGCTTGGCGTACCAGATATCCTCGCCGTTGGAGAAGTAAGCGTCGCCGCGGCTACCACGGGTGAGCAGCACGTTCTGAACGCCAGCGTCGTGAGCCATCTTCATGGCAACGCGGACCTCGTCGTCGGTGTCGACCGGCACGCCGAAGATGGCCTTCATCTCGTGATGGTTCGGCTTAATGAGCAGCGGCTTCTTGTGAGCGAGCTCCTTGAGCTTGTCGGAGGACAGGTCCAGGACGACGTCGGCGCCACGAGCCTGAGCGTGCTCCATGACCTGAGCCAGGAAGTCGGGCGTAGCTTTGGGAGGCACGGAGCCGGAAACGATCAGGCACTCGAGATCGCCCGCGGTGTCCAGGATGTTGTAGAGCTCCTCCTGGTGCTGCGGCGTGATCGGAGCACCAGGGTTCAGGATGCCGTACTCGTGCTGGCCATCGTTGACGTAGGTGTTAATGCGCGTGATACCGTCGGTCCAGACCGGGCGGCACAGGCAACCCAGGTTCATGACCTCCTCGACGATAAACTTGCCCGTGAAGCCGGCGAAGAAGCCGAGCGCGACGGTGTCGACGCCCATCTTCTTAAAGGCGAAGGACACGTCGAGGCCCTTGCCGTTGGCCGTGTAGCTGGCCGAGCCGGTGCGGACGTTCTCGTCGGGCTCGAGCGGAGAGCTCGAAACCGTCATGTCGACAGCCGGGTTAGCGGTTAGCGTGTAGAACATTTACAGTACCCCCTGTATATGTGAGGGCCGCGTGGCCGGCCCATTCCAACCACGCGGTTACCTCTGATACCAAATTAGCGAGCTGCGGACTCGAGCAGTGCCTTGACCTCGGCGGCGGTGTTGCAGGCGAGCGCCTTCTCGGCGAGCTCGTCGCACTCGGCCTTGGTCCACTGGCTGATGGTCTTGCGGGCGCGCAGGATCGACGGAGCGCTCATCGAGAACTCCTCCAGGCCCCAGCTGATCAGCAGCGGCTCGAGCAGCGGATCGGCAGCGGCCTCGCCGCACATACCGACCATGATGCCGGCCTTCACGCCGCTCTCGATGATGTTCTTGAGCGAGCGGAGCACGGCGGGATAGTAAACCTGGTACAGGTTGGAGATGGTGTCGTTGCCACGGTCGGCGCACATGGTGTAGCCGATCAGGTCGTTGGTGCCGATGGAGAAGAAGTCGGCGACCTCGGCAAGACGGTCTGCGAGCAGCGAAGCGGCGGGCGTCTCGACCATGATGCCGACCTCGATGTTCTCGTTGAACTTGCGACCCTCTTCAGTCAGCTCGGCCTTGCACTGCTCGACAAGCTCCTTGACAGCCAAGACCTCCTCGACGCAAGTGACGAGCGGGATCATGATCTTTACGTCACCGAAGGCGCTAGCGCGCAGCAGAGCGCGGAGCTGGACCTTGTACTGGTCGGGATTGGCCAGGCAGTAACGCACGGCGCGGAAGCCCATGAAGGGGTTATCTTCCTTGACCATGTGCAGATACGGAATCTCCTTGTCGCCACCCACATCGAGCGTACGGATGATGACCGGAGCACCCTTGAGCGCGCTGGCGACCTTACGGTAGGCGTTGAACTGCTCCTCCTCGGAAGGAAGCTCGGCAGAGTCCATGAACAGGAACTCGGAGCGGAACAGACCGATGGCCTCGGCATCGTGATCGAGCGCGTTGGGCACGTCATCAGGGTTACCGATGTTGCAGGCGATGATCTTCTTGATGCCATCGGCAGTCACGGACGGCTTGCCACGGAAGGCCTCGAGGGCTGCCTTCTCGGCAGCGAAGGCCTCGGCCTTGACGGTGTAGGCAGCGAGCGTCTCCTCATCGGGATCGGCCTCAACGATACCCTTGCCACCGTCGACGACAACGGTCATACCGTTGCGCAGCGCGGTGCAGCTGTTGGAAACCGAAAGGACAGCCGGGATCTCGAGGGCACGCGCGATGATCGCGGAGTGCGACGTGCGGCCACCGGTCTCGGTGACGATACCGGCAACGTGGGCCTTATCGATCGTGGCGGTCATGGACGGCGTGAGGTCATGCACGACAACGACGGTGTTCTCGGGCAGGACGGAGAGGTCGACGACCTCCTTGCCCAGCAGCTCGGCCAGAATACCGGTGCGGATGTCGGCGATGTCGGCCGCGCGCAGACGGAACATCTCGTCGTCCATGGACAGGAACATGTTCTCGAACATGGTCGAGGTGTCCATGAGCGCCTGCTCGGCGCAGGTACCGCCGTCAATGGCGGCGTTGATGGCGTCGGTCATACCCGGATCCTGAGCCAGGACAATATGTCCGCTCATGATCTCGGCCTCGGCCTCGCCCACCGTCTCCTTCATGTGGTCGGCCTGAGCCTGGGTCTTCTCGCAGAAGACCGAAAGAGCGGACTGATAGCGCTCCTTCTCTGCTGCCGAATCAGCAACCTCGTGCGGCTCAAACGTCAAGTCGGGATCGACGGCGACCATGACGGTGCCGATACCGATGCCCTCGGAAGCGTTGACTCCCTGATACATTCCCATTCCTCTCTCCGTGTCATGTGATAAAGCGTTTTGCCATATCCATGACAAAAGAGCGCAGCTACCTTACAACAGGTCACTGCGCCCCCAAATATGAACTTAGTTGTTCAACATGCGACCCGTTTGAGTTCTACTCGCCAAGACCGCTCTTGATGAGCTCGATGGCAGCAGCCAGAGCCTCGGCCTCGTCAGCGCCGTCGCACTTGACCTCGACCTCGGTGCCGCAGGGGATACCAGCAGCCATGAGGGCCATCGGGGACTTGCCGTTGACCTCCTTCTCGGGGGTGACGACCGTCACGTCACAGGCATACTTGCCCATGGTGGAGGCGAACAGACCAGCCGGACGCATGTGCAGACCCTGAGGATTAACGAGGGTAGCCTTCTCAGAAACCATAATTGACTCCTTTTTTTGTGTTTAACCCCTGTCGTGCGTGCGGCAGGAGTCAGATTCACGACGTTGTTTATATTAACTCACATCAAACTGTTTTTCATTATGTTTCGCACGAATTATTGGACGGATGTCGTTCCTGCACGCTCGCCTGCCGGGCGGGGCGGTTAAGTTTGTCGCGAGTTCCGCACGCAAAGGAAAGCAC
>CAJMPF010000110.1 GCA_905215195.1 uncultured bacterium
TGTCGACGGTTCGAATCCGCCCGGGGGCACCAGAGAAATATCGAGCCTGGTACCGCTACGGTGCCGGGCTCTTCTGGTTTAAGGCATGCCGGAGTATTCGCTGCTTCAGATAAAGAAAGCGCCCGCTTGCTGGGGGAGCAAGCGGGCGCCTGTGAGCGAATATGTTTGCGGCGAAAGCCGCGATAAGCGGTGGGGTGGCGACTAGTTGGTCGTACCGGAATCGTCGCCCGTGCCCGAGCCAGAGTCAGAGCCCGAGCCAGAAAGTGCGACTGTTAGCGTGATCGTGCTGTCGGTGGACTGCTTGCCAGTGGGGGAGACGCCCGTCACGGTGGCGTTTTCGTTGCCACTCACGGGGTTGCCGTTCTGATCGCAGAATGCGATGTTGTAGAACCCGGCGTTGTTGAGCGCGGTGACGGCGGCGGAGATGCTCTTGCCGTACAGGTTGCCCGGGACGCTGGCCTTGCCGGACTTCTTGGCGATGACGACGGTGATCGTGGCACCGGGCTTCTGCTTGCCGCTGGGGTTCCAGCTAATTACGGTACCCTCGGTAACCGAGTCGTTTTCCTGGTAGCTCACGTCGACGCCAAAGCCAGCCATGTCGAGAGCGTTGCGCGCCTGGGCCTCAGTCATGTCGGTCAGATCGGGCACCGAGGTGGTGTCCGGGCCGCTGGAGACCTTGTACGAGATGGTCGTGCCCTTCTCGACCTCCTTGCCGGCAACAGTGCTCTGCTCAAAGACCTGGCCTTCTTCGGCCTCATTGGCTTCCTCCGAAGCGCTGCCCTTCAGGCCCACGCTTGCCAGTGCGGCCTCGGCCTGGTCCTTGGTCAGGCCGACGAGCTGCGGAACCTCAACCTTCTCGGAGGGCTTAGGGCCCTTGGAGACTACCAGGTTCACCCTCGTGCCCTTGGCCTTCTTGGTGTTGCCGTTGGGGGTCTGCTCGGCGACCTTTCCCTCGTCGACATCGTCGTTGTAGCTCTGGTCGACGGTGCCAACCTCAAGGCCGGCTTCCTTGATCAGCTCAATAGCGGTTTCCTGGTCCTTGCCCAGCACGTCGGGCACCGTGACCTGTTCGCCACTGAACATGCCCGTGGCAAAGGCCACTACAACGCCGATCACGGCGACGGCGGCAATCACGGCGGCGATAATCTTGTTCTTGTTGGACTTAGGCTTCTCGACCTCGTAGGAGCCCGTGGAGCCCGAGACAGCGCTACGGGCGGTGTTCTGACCGCTCACGCCCGAGACGGGACGAACCATAGCGCGCGTTGAGTCGGAAAGCTCGCGGGTCTTGGTGGCACCCAGGTCGCCGGCGGCACCGATGATGCGCGTGGGCTCCGAGACGTTGACGGCGCGGCCGGACAGGTAGCTGTTGAGCACCTGGCGCAGCTCGTCGGCCGTCTGGAAGCGGTTTGCCGGGTCCTTCTCCATGCACTTGAGGATGATGCGCTCCAGGTCGGCATCGACGCCGGAGTTGATCTGGCTCGGCGGGATGGGGAGTTCGTTGACCTGCTTGAGCGCGACCGAGATAGCGTCGTCGCCGTCAAAGGGTACGCGACCGGTGGCGCACTCGTACATGACGACACCCAGCGAGTAGATATCCGAGGTGGGGCCGAGGTCCTGGCCGCGGGTCTGCTCGGGGCTTACATAGTGGGCGGTGCCCAGAACGTTGTTATCCTGCGTGAGGTGGCTGTTCTTGGCGCGTGCGATGCCAAAATCCATTACCTTGATGTTGCCGTCGGGCAGCACCATGATGTTTTGCGGCTTAATGTCGCGGTGGATGATCTCGTGCTTGTGGGCGACCGAAAGCGCGGAGCTGATCTGCGAGCCGATCTGTGCGACCTTCTTGGGATCGAGGGCGCCGTGGCTCTTGATGCCGCTCTTAAGGTCGGTACCGCGCAGGTACTCCATGACGATGTAATAGGTGTCGCCGTCCTTGCCCCAGTCGTAGACGCCCACGATATAGGGGGAGGACAGGCCGGCCGCTGCCTGGGCCTCCTGCTTAAAGCGGGCGGCGAAGGTGGCGTCGCCGGCATACTGCGGCAGCATGATCTTGACGGCAACCGTGCGGTCGAGGACCTGATCCTGTGCACGGAAGACGGTCGCCATACCGCCCGTTCCCACCTTATCCTTAAGGAGGTATCTTCCCCCGAGGACCCTCTGTTCCATTCCTGCTCCTAACATAACTATTCGCTCAACGATGTGTGTGGTACCAAATGTGTGGCCGCTGGGGCCGTGTGGCGCGTTGCCGCTAGCTCATCGGCCGTGGCGTGCCCCAAGTATCCGCCTTGATCACGGGCATCACGCTCCCTGTGCGGCGAGCGCCGCGGTCAGGACGATGCCGGCAATCTTGGCCGCCTTGACGTCGTGTTTGTCGTAATCCTCCAGGGCCACCGAGATGGCAACCGTGGGTGAATCGTAAGGTGCAAAGCCAACAAACATAGAGTTGACGTTGGTGCCGCCGGTCTCGGCCGAACCGGTCTTGCCGGCAACCTTGACGCCCGGAATCTGGGCATCGGTGCCGGTGCCGGACTGGACGACGGCGAGCATGGCCTGCTTGACCTGGTCGGCCGTGGCAGAGCTGACAGCCTGGCCCAGCGAGCGGGACTGCGTGGTCTTAACCACGGTCCCGTCCGGGGCGAGTATCTGTGACACAAAGAACGGGTCCATGACCACGCCGCTGTTGGCGATAGCGGCAGCGATCACGCAATTCTGCATGACGGTGGTCTGCGGGCCAGGTGTGTGGTCCATGCCGACGGGCTGGCCGGCGCCTGCCCAAGCGGTCTCCCACTCGGTCATAAGCGAAGGGTCGGCCATGATGGAAGCCGCGGTGGTCAGATCCTGACCGAGCTTTTGACCGTAGCCAAAGGCGTTGGCAAACTGGACGAGCGAGTTGGCGCCGACCTCGTTGGCCACCTGGCCAAAGACGACGTTAGACGACACGGCGAAGGCCTGCTGCAGGCTGATGGTTCCGTAGCTTTCGTTGGCGTAGTTGGTGACCGGCGCGTTGCCGATGTCCATGGAGCCGGGCGCCTGGTACGTGCTGGTAAGGCTGGCGGTGCCGGTTTCGAGCGCCGCGGAGAGCGTGACGACCTTAAAGGTCGAGCCCGGGGTGTACAGCGCGTCCATGGCGCGGTCGTACATGGAGCCGTCCTCGCCACCGCCCGACTGCATCAGGGCATCGATGTTGGTGTTGTCATAGGTGGGCGAGCTCGCGCACGCAAGGACCGCACCGGTGCGCGGATCCATGACCACCACAGCGCCCTTAAAGCCCTTGAGCGCCTGCTCGGCAGCCGTCTGGATGCGCGAGTCGATAGTGAGCTTGGCGGTATTGCCCGGCTGGGTCTGCCCCGCGAGCGACGCAATGGCGTTGTTCCAGCTGGAGTAATCCTTGGAGCCGGTGAGCGTATCGTTCATGACGCTCTCGATGCCGGCGGTGCCGTATTGCTGGCTCACGTAGCCCACCACGTGCGCGGCCATGTTGCCGTTGGGGTAGGAACGGGCGTAGGTGCCGTCCTCCTGTTGCAGCGACTCGGCTAGTGTCACGCCGTCGGACGTGATGATGGAGCCACGCTGGATGTACTTGGAGCGGGCGATGGTGTGGTTGTTGGTCGGCATGTCCTGGTAGTCCTTCGCCTTGATGACCTGGACATAGGTGAGGTTGCCGATAAGGATGGCGAACAGCGCCGTGAAGGCAAGCACGGCACGAGTCAGACGGTTGGCAAGCGCCACGCGGCCGAGCACGCCGGACTCAGGCGTGTCGAGCAGGCGACGACGCATGCGAGAGCCCGCGGAGTGGTTGCCGCGGCTGTAGGAAGGCACGTTGGCAAAACGCGTACCGGTCGGGGCAGCGGCGGATGCGACCTGGTCATCGGTGATGGCGGCCATGGTGCCGGTGCCGGTGAGCTCGGCTTCGCGTCCAGTTGCCTCGTCGCCGGCGCGCAGCAGCAGCGCGACGATGATAAAGCTCGCCAGCAGCGAGGAGCCGCCCTGGCTCATAAAGGGCAGGGTGACGCCGGTCAGCGGGATCAGGCGGGTTACGCCGCCAACGATTAAGAATGCCTGGAAGCTGATGGCCGCCGTAAGGCCGGTCGCGCTAAAGGCGGCAAGGTCGGACTTGGCGCGGGCTGCCGTGGTGAGGCCACGCACGGCAAAAAGCATAAACAGGATGAGCACGGCGCCGCCGCCCAAAAGGCCCATTTCCTCGCCGATGGCCGAGAAGATAAAGTCGGACTCGACGACGGGGATGTTGTTTGCCATGCCATTGCCGATGCCGACGCCAACCAGGCCGCCGTCAGCCAGCGAGTAAAGTGACTGTACGATCTGGTAGCCCTGACCCTGGGCGTCCTTAAACGGATCGACCCAGACCTGAAAGCGCACCTGCACGTGCGACAGGAACTTGTAGGCACCCACGGCTCCAACGGCCAGCAGCGCAAGGCCGATGATGACGTACGAAAAGCGTCCCGTGGCAACATAGAGCATCAGCAAAAAGATGGTGTAGAACAGGACGGCCGAGCCCAGGTCGCGTTCGAAGACGACGATGAGCAGGCACACGCCCCACACGGCAAACAGCGGCAGCAGCAGGCGGAAGCGCGGAATCTTGAGGCCCAAGATCTTGCGGTTGGAGATGGAGAGCAGCTCGCGGTTCTCGGCCAGATAGCCTGCCAGGAACAAGACGATGAAGACCTTGGCGAACTCGCCGGGCTGGATGGTGAAGCCCGCGATGCGAATCCACAGCTTGGAGCCCGAGATCGTGGTGCCGATAAAGATCGGCAGCATCAGCAGGATGATGCCGATAATGCCAAAGGTGTACTTGTAGCGCATGACCACGTCGAGGTTCTTGACCAGTGCGAGCGTTCCCACCATGAGCGCCACCGAGACAAACAGGATGATGAGCTGTGAGATGGCGAGAGCGGGGGCGAGACGCGTCACGAACGTGATGCCGATGCCCGAAAGTATAAATACGATGGGCAGGATGGCGGGGTCGGCACCGGGTGCCAAGATGCGCACGGCAATGTGGGCCGCGGCAAAGGCGGCAAAGAGGCCGATAGGTACGGCGAGCGTCTCAAAGGAGATGGCAGCGCCCGCGGTGAGGACGTACATCGCATACAGCAGGATGACGGGGAACGCCGAGGCGATGAGCAAGAGCAGCTCGGTGTTGCGGCGACTCATAAGCGGCACTCCCTTTCTAATTCTTATCGGAGGCTTCGGCCTCGGCGGACTGTTCGGCGGTTTTCTCGGAATCTGATTCGGAGGCCGATCCCTGATTGGTGTTGTCGCGAATCGTTTGCGCGTCGATCACCTGGCGGGTCTGCTCCTCGTCGATCTGGTGGCGGTACTTGGATATCGTGTCCTGCGCATCGTCGACACTTGTTTGCGGAATGCCCGCCTTGAGGCGGTTTTGCGTGTCTTCGGGCAGGTCGGACAGCTTGATGCTGGTTTCGCTTTCGAGCCAGTGGAGCTTGAGTCCGAGTGGCTTCCCGGGCAGGCCGCGCCAGACG
Organism: uncultured bacterium; assembly: GCA_905215195.1. GTDB lineage: Bacteria > Actinomycetota > Coriobacteriia > Coriobacteriales > Coriobacteriaceae > Collinsella. The sequence goes on from CAJMPF010000110.1 coordinate 5,496, forward strand.
GCGACATTGCCCTGGTAGGTACCCAGGTAGTACGAGCCGGTGACACCCGTGTAGGCCCAGATGCCAGCTGCCAGCACAAAGACGAGGGCCAGGATGGCGGCGATAGTAACGTTGCGGCGACGCACGCGTTGCGCCTCGCGCATGACGCCATCGTCGACCAGGTCAACGACAACCACGGTGACGTTGTCGTGCCCGCCCCCGGCGACCAGTGCCGCGTCAACAAGGTTGTCGACGCAAATCTGCGCGGTCGAGGACTGCGTGGCGATGTTTTCGATATCGCTATCGGGAATCATGCTCGAGAGGCCGTCGGAGCACAGGATCAGGCGGTCGCCTTCCTCGATATGCAGAGTGAAGTGGTCGGCATACATGGCGGGGTCCGAGCCCAGTGCGCGGGTGATGACCGAACGGTTGGGGTGGACGCGAGCCTCGTCTGCCGTGATCTCGCCAGCGTCCACGAGCTCCTCCACGTAGGAGTGGTCGCGGGTCACGCGAATGAGCGTGCCCTCGTGGAGCAGATAGGCGCGCGAGTCGCCCACGTGGGCGATAGCGAGCATATCGTTTTCGATATAGGCGCAGGTTGCCGTGCAGCCCATGCCGGGCTTGCCAAGCCCGTTGAGCGCAGCCTCGATGACCGCTGCGTTTGCAGCTTCGACGGCGGCCGCCAGTCGTGCGGCGTCGGCTGCCTGCGG
>CAJMPF010000111.1 GCA_905215195.1 uncultured bacterium
TTGGCGCGCTCTAAAAGATACCAGTTCACCGCCGTCGTCTTGCCGTAGCCCATCGGCGCGACCACGGTGGTGAGCGCGCAGCGCGAGATCGGGCGCAGGCACTCCTGCAGGCGCTCGGATATGTAGACGGTGTTCAAATTCCAGCTTCGCTTCGGCATGGCGTACCTCCAAGACAGTTTTGACTGGGGGCTTTTCTTTCAAGATATCATACGCCGCGTTTTTTGGCAACTATGAGAAAAAAGCGGCTGAATGAATGCGGCATCTGATAAAAAATGCCCTGAACGGTTCGTCCAGGGCACTTTTATTGAAATAAGCTCTTATTTTCCGACGCAGAAGCGCTCGAAGATGCGCGCGACCATGTCCTCGCGCGCGGTGCGGCCCGTGAGCTCGCCGAGGGCGTTTTCCGCCTGCTCTACTTCCGTGAGTACAACGTCGGGCGTCATGCCGCTTTGGAGCGCGTCCTTCGCCGCACGGACGCTATCAAGCGCGCGGCGGATGGCGTCGGCCTGACGGGCGTTTGTCACGAGGGACGTATCGCCTTTCGGCGCGGGGTAAAGCGTGCGGATCGCCGCTTCCAGCGCTTCGAACCCCTCGTGCGTCACGCTTGAGAGCGAAATAATCGACTCCGGCGTGCGCCAGTCCTTGTCGGGGACAATGCCTGCCCCGCCGCCGAGGTCGGATTTTGTCAGCACAATGCCGGATCCAGGATGTCAGGACGGTTGGTCGCAGCGATCAGGATGACCGACTCGCTTTCCTCAAAGCCGTCCATCTCGACCAGCAGCTGGTTGAGCGTCTGCTCGCGCTCGTCGTGACCGCCGCCCAAGCCAGCTCCGCGCTGACGTCCCACGGCATCGATCTCATCGATGAAGATGATCGACGGGGCCTGGGACTTGGCCTCCTTAAAGAGGTCACGCACACGGCTGGCGCCGACACCTACGAACATCTCGACAAAGTCGGAACCCGAGATGCTAAAGAACGGCACGCCCGCCTCGCCGGCAACAGCCTTGGCCAGCAGCGTTTTACCGGTGCCCGGAGGGCCAACCAGCAACACGCCACGCGGGATCGTGGCGCCCAGCTTGCGATAGCGATCCGGATCGCTCAAAAAGTCACGGATCTCCTCGAGCTCCTCGACTGCCTCGTCCACGCCGGCAACGTCTTCAAACTTGACCTTGAGGCGTGTGGCCTCGTTGGTCTTGGCGTTGGTCTTGCCAAACTGCATGTTCCTGTTGTTGGCGCCCATCATCTGGCGCATAAAGTAGAACATGATGGCGATAAGGGCGATCGTCGGAAGCACACTCATCGCCAAGTCGCCCCAAAAATCGGGATCGTTGGTGTTGACGATGTACTTGGTATCGGGGTGCTCCGCCATGAGATCGGCAAGCGAATCGGAGCCGACATAGGTCGAGGAGAAGCTCTTGAGCTCGCTCGTATCGCCCTTGTCCTTCTTCGTCTTCCAGTAATGACCCGTCACGCTTCCGTCTTGAACCGTATAGGTCAGATCTTCGACGCGATCCTGCTTGATGGCGCTCACCATCTCGCTCGTCGCGAGCTTAACGGTATTGCTGGAATTGGCAAAGCCGGAGCCCATGTTAAAGAAGGCGTAGCCCAGAAGCGCGCAAGCCAAAATAAAATACAGCCAGCCCGTACGCGTGGGCTTCTTGCCTCCGGGCATCCCCGGGATCTTTGGGTCCCGGGGAGTCTGGGAATTGTTATCGTTACGGTCGTCGGGCATCTTACGAATAAACCTCCGGTTTCAAAATGCCCAGATACGGAAGGTTACGATAGCGCTCGGCATAGTCGAGGCCGTAGCCCACCACAAAGGCATCGGGGCAATGGGTTCCAACATACTTGGGCGTGATGGCCGAGACGCGGTCCTCAACGTCCTTCCACAGGAAGGCGGCGACCTCCAGAGAAGCGGGCTTGCGGCTCTCGAGGTTCTTCATCAGATACTTGAGCGTCAGGCCCGAGTCCAGAATGTCCTCGACGATCAGCACGTCGCGACCGCGGATGTCGATATCCAGGTCCTTAATGATACGCACGATACCCGAGGACTTCACACCGTCGCCATAGCTCGAAACAGCCATGAAATCGATGTTGGTCGGCAGCTCGATCTTACGCATCAGGTCGCCCATAAAGACCACGGCGCCGCGCAGGACCGCAATCAGCACCAGATCCTTACCCGCGTAATCGCGAGTAATCTCCTCGCCCAGGCGAGAGACGATACCGTCGATATCCTCCTGCGTGAACAGAACCTTCTCGATATCCGGATGTTGAGAAGCCATGACAACCCTTTCTTGTGCTTATCGCCCACACACCGCCGTATGGACGCGAACTACACATTCTAGCAGCGCACGGGGTATATTTTCCAGCCCGTGCGCCATCAGCGCGGGAATACCGTCAACGTCGCACAGAATAGCTGGCGTGGGACGCTATTCCGCATCGACCACGCGGAGCAGATATGCCACGCGCGTTGCGGCCGTGCACTTAAAACGCTCGTCCGCGCGAACTCCGGCGACCCACACCACGGCGCCCCCCGGCGCCGTCCTCACCATGGGCACGCCGGCGCGCTCGGAAACGGGAATGCGAGCCTCTCCTAGCAAGTCGGATACCTTCTTGCTTCGGCCACTCATTCCTAACGGGCACATCACGTCTCCCGGTGCGGGACCGTCCACCCACAGGCGCGCCAATCGCGCCTCTGCAGGGATCTCGCCACGTGAGCCCGCCAGGATCCGCTCACTATCGCTGTCGGCAAAACCCAGGGCAGCCGCGTCTACCAAAGCTGTCACTTCCCCGGCAACCGCAAGCTCACGGGCGCGGCGCACGATATCGCATCCCGGCTCAACGGCCATCGGCTCTGCGACCAGCATGCGCCCCCCGCCCAACGGCAAACGACCGGGTACGGTAACCCAGTCCGCGACCAGGCCCTCGCGAGCCGCCGGCGCCTTAAACGCCAGCATGCCAAACTCAATGCGTGCGTCAATCCCCGCCGGAAGCGTGACCGAGCCGGCGCCCTCGGCAACGCAGGAAAGGACTCGCTCCACATGTCGCATCTCGGGACGAGCGTCCGGATCGATGCGCTTAATCGCCAGTCGCACGATGCGCCGCGCGATTACCACCTCGGCCGCAGCAAGGCGCCTGGCATCGAGCACCAGCGCGCCCGTTGCCTCTTTGCGCAAACAGCTTCGAAACGCCCGTGCCGACAGCTGGGATAGAAACGCATCTTCATCACCCAAGATCTCACAGGCGGCGCCAATCGTCTTGCACACGCTCGCATTACGCTGTGCCACCACCGGCATTACCCGATGGCGCACGTAGTTTCGCAGATACGAGATATCCTCATTGCTCTCGTCTTCACGCCACGGCTGACCATGTACCTGTAGATAGCCCACGAGCTCGCCATGAGTTAGGTCGAGCAAGGGACGCACCACGATATTCCTCCGGCGAGGAATGCTCGATAGGCCAGCGGGCCCTGAACCCTTAATCGCGTTCATCAAAAACGTTTCCGCGCGATCCGAAGACGTGTGCGCGGTGCAGATACGAGCCGCCGTTCGCGGTGCCCCCGTCTGGGCGCAGAGCTCGCGAACATACCTCCGCGCCGCGGCATAGCGCACCTCGCGGGCCGCGGCCTCAATATTGCCCGACTCCCCATCAAAATAAGCGTGCTCCACGCACAGCGGTAAACCATATTTCGCGCAGAGCTCACGCACAAAGGCCTCGTCGCCATCGGACGCCTTGCCGCGCAGATGATGGTTTACATGCAGCACATGCAGGCGCTCGCGAGCAATGGGGGCAACACCGCGTCCGTCTTGGATATCCAGCTTTGATGTGCACGCCATAAGAAGCAGTGCCGTCGAGTCCGCGCCGCCTGATACCATGAGCACGACAGGAGCTGCCTGCTGCCTCGTCCGGGTCTCATCGACTGCCCCAGGCACGGCATGGTGTCCGTAATGCTGTGATACCGTAGGCATTTGCTTCCTCCTCTATTCGTCCGCACCCATTGTATCCTTTGGAATCTTATGTCTTGCCTGCACCTTCATATCCTCGGTAGTGGCTCTAAAGGCAACTGCGCACTCATCGAGGGCCCGCAGGGGCTCATTATGGTCGATGACGGACTGTCTCGCCGCGAGACATTAAAGCGCATGGCAGAACTGGGGCTCTCGGCAGACAACGTCTCGGCTCTTCTCATTACTCATGAGCATAGCGATCACATCAAGGGTCTCGATGTCTGGTGCAAGCACTGGCACGGCCCCCTCTTTGCCAGCAGGGGCACTCTTTCGAGCAAAGAAAATCTTTCGCATCTGCCTGTCGAGGAATTCGATCCCGGTGACACCCTATCCATTGCCGGCATCCACGTGCAAACCTACTCAACGTCACACGATGTCATCAATCCAGTCGGCTATCGATTCAATGCTCTCGATGATTCCATCGGCTTTGCCACCGACACCGGAGAGCTATCGAGCCAAGCCATGAACACCCTCAAAGATTGTCGAGTCCTCGCACTCGAAAGCAACCACGATGTGACCATGCTGCGCGAGGGAGAATATCCCCGCTTTCTTCAGGAGCGCATCCTGTCTGCAAGGGGACACCTCTCCAACGGCCAAGCCGCCGAAGCCGCGCGCGAACTTGTTACCGATCGCACCGAACAGCTCATTGCCATGCATATCAGCCAAGATAACAATCGTCCGAGCCTTACCGTCAAAAGCTTTGCCAACGCGCTTGATGCAAGTCTCGATGATGAGCTCGGCAGCTCTGCCACCCTTCTTCAAGGGCCACGAAAGCTCTCGATACGCCCTGCGAGTCAGTATCAACCGGCAACCATTGTATAGACCGCTCTAGATAGCAAAAGGGGCCGGGAATCGCTTCCCAGCCCCTTTTGTTGTCTTTTAATAGCGAAGAACACCAACGAAGTTATTCGATGGAGATCTTCGTAACGTTCTTCTTCTCGACGATCTTGGGAACCGTAACGGTCAGGATGCCGTCAGCGTACTTAGCCGAGAGGCCCTCGCTCGAAGCGTCCTTAAGATACACGCCACGCGTCGCGCTGTACGAGCTGAACTCCTTCTGCAGGAAGTTCTTGCCCTCGTTCTCCTCATCTTCCTCGACATTCACGCTAATGGACAGACGGCCCTCGTTAAGCTCGACATCGATATCGTCCTTGGCGACGCCGGTCAGATAAGCCTTGACCTCATAGCCATCGCCCTTATCCTCAACGTCAACGGGGAACGCCTTAGAGGCAATCGAGCTGTTCGCTAGGTCGCTCATATCATCAAACAGATCGAACAGCGAGCTTGCAGAGGGACGAACGCCAAAAACCGAACGATAAGGAACCATGCTTGCCATGTTTACCACTCCTTTTAAGGACTGCCGAGTCATCTTCTAGGTGACTGGGACTTCTTTTGACGCTCTTATATATGCCCACCCAGTGCTCATATATACATCGACTATAAAGTTTTTTGAGTCCTGTACTATAAGCATATCTAAGTGTGTATGACTCAGGTTTTAATAAGGTTAAGGTTCTTTGAACCAGAGCTTAAATCACGAGTATGTACGCAGCTACAAATAACTAGGGGCTTACAATGAGCGCGTACACGTTGTTGGTAACGAGCTAAAGGGCATCATGGACGACCAAAACCAGAACAAAATGTTTATGCCGATGCAGGGGGAAGATACTTCCACGCAGCCGCCACGGTTCCATCGCCCCCACATCTCGCAAGAGCCCATTAATGATCCGGAGCCCGAGTATGTGACGAGAAATCGATATCAAACGCTCGAGGATGCCCAAACGGGACGTAAACATATGGGCGTCGCCTCGGGAGACCCTGTATATCTAAAAGACGCACCATTATCTAAAAACAGCGCAGCTAGTGATGAGCCGATGAAAGCATCCGCCGCTCATCAACAAAGAGGTCCTCGACCAAAGCAAACCTTGACGCATTCGGCTCGCTATCTCGAAACACCAAAACAGGGAAAATCAATCTTCGTTTCGACAAGTAAACGACGCAAGCAGCATCGACTGACAATCCTGCTTTTGATCATTGCGGTCATAGCAGTTGCCCTTGTTATTAGATTTATCTTCTTTAAATAAAGGCTCAATACCAAAAACGATAAGATCGTCTGGTGTAATTGAGTCATTTACGCCCCGTAAACGCAAAAAAAGGGGGAGGCCGCGAGGCCTCC
>CAJMPF010000112.1 GCA_905215195.1 uncultured bacterium
CGGCAGCCAGGTCGAGGCCACGGACGAGTGGCTCACCCACGGCTATCCCTGGGAGGTCCGCCGTCAGGACAAGGCCGTGACCATCAAGTTTGGTGGCCGCGTCGAGGGCTTTGAGGAGAACGGCCGCACGTTCTACCGCACGGTGGACACGCAGGACATCCTTGCCGTTCCCTATGACATCCCCGTTGTGGGCTATGCTGGCGAGACCGTCAACAAGCTGCGCGTCTGGGCCGCTGAGCCGGTCGAGGAGCACTTCGATCTGGAGGCTTTCAACCGCGGCGACTACGCCCTGGCAGATGCCGAGCGCGCCGAGGCCGAGGCCATCAGCGCCATCCTCTACCCCAACGACGCCGGCGAGCACGGCCGTCTGCTGCGCCTGAAGCAGGAGTACCTGTTTGTCTCGGCCGGCATCTACAGCCTGCTCGACACCTTTGAGAAGGAGCATGGCGAGAACTGGGAGCTACTGCCGCAGTTTGTGGCCATCCACACCAACGACACGCACCCCGCCATGTGCGGCCCCGAGCTCATGCGCATCCTCATCGACGAGAAGAAGCTCGAGTGGGACGACGCCTGGAACATCGTGACGCAGGTTGTGAGCTACACCAACCACACCATCCTGCCCGAGGCCCTGGAGAAGTGGCCCATCGGCATGTTCTCCAAGCTCCTCCCCCGCGTGTACCAGATCATCGACGAGATCAGCCGTCGTTGGCATGAGTCGTTCGACACCACGCAGGAGGGTTGGCAGGAGCGCCTGCGCCAGACCGCCATTCTGTGGGACGGCGAGATTCGCATGGCCAACCTGTCCGTGATCTGCAGCCATAGCGTCAACGGCGTGGCAAAGATTCACTCCGACATCATCAAGAACATCGTGCTCAAGGACTTCTATGCCTTAACGCCCGAGAAGTTCAACAACAAGACCAACGGCATCTCGCACCGTCGCTTCTTTGCCGAGGCCAACCCCACCTATGCCAAGCTCGTCACCGATGCCATTGGCGACGGCTGGCTGAAGGACGCGTTTGAGCTGGAGAAGCTCAAGGAGTTCCAGAACGACACCGAGTTCCTGAAGGCCGTGGGTGCCTCCAAGCGCGCCAACAAGGAGCGCCTGGCCGCCTACGTTAAGGCCGAGACCGGTCTGGTCATCGACCCCAACACCGTCTTCGATGTCCAGGTTAAGCGCTTCCATGCCTACAAGCGCCAGCTCATGAACATCATGAAGGTAATGGACATCTACAACCGTCGCATCGCCGATCCCAACTTCCACGTGACGCCGACGACCTTCATCTTTAGCGGCAAGGCCGCCTCGAGCTACACCTTTGCCAAGGAGACCATCCGCCTCATTAACTCCGTGGCCGACGTTATCAACAACGACCCGCGCGTCAACGAGGTCATGAAGGTCTGCTTTATCCCCAACTTCCGCGTGAGCAACGCCCAGCTCATCTACCCCGCCGCCGAGATCTCGGAGCAGATCTCCACGGCCGGTAAGGAGGCCTCGGGCACGTCCAACATGAAGCTCATGATGAACGGCGCCATTACGCTGGGTACCCTCGACGGCGCCAACATCGAGATCGCCGACCTGGCCGGCCGCGAGAACGAGGCCATCTTTGGTCTGACCGCTCCCGAGGTCGAGCAGCTCTGGGCATCTAACAGCTACTTTGCGTGGGATACCCTCAACAACGATCGCGAGCGTTTGGGCCGCGTGATGGACGAGCTCAAGAACAACACCTTTGCGGGTCTTTCGGGCAACTTCGAGAGCATCTACAACGAGCTCATGAACAACAACGACCCCGACCTGGTCATGGCCGATTTCCGCAGCTACGTGGATGCGTGGGAGAAGCTCACCGGCAGCTACGGCGACCAGGAGACCTGGAACCGCAAGGCCCTGCTCAACACCGCCTCCTCTGGCTGGTTCTCGAGCGACCGCACCATTCGCGAGTATCGCGACGAGATCTGGCACGCATAAAGGCGCGCGAGCTCCCCTATGCCAGCACGGCATTACTCGACGGGCGTGACGTTGCGCCGCGCCCGTCGCTAATGGGTTTAAGAACATCGATGACAGAAGGAGAAATCGATGAGTAAGAAAGAATGCATCGCGATGCTCCTCGCAGGAGGACAGGGCAGCCGATTGGGGGCACTCACCCAAAAGATCGCTAAGCCGGCGGTTAGCTTTGGTGGCAAGTTCCGCATTATCGACTTTTCGCTCTCCAACTGCTCCAACTCGGGCATCGACACGGTGGGCGTTCTGACGCAGTATCGCCCCTACCTGCTGCATGCCTATGTGGGCTCCGGCGAGGCTTGGGATCTGGACAGCCGCGACGGCGGCGTGTCGATCTTGCCGCCGTACGAGACGCAGACCGGTGGCGCCTGGTATGCGGGCACAGCCGATGCCATTACGCAGAACCTCGACTACATCAAGGCCAACGACCCCAAGTATGTCCTGATTCTTTCGGGCGACCATCTGTATCGCATGGACTACCGCAAGATGCTCAAGACGCACATTGAGAACAACGCCGACCTCACGGTGAGCGTTATGCCCGTGCCGTGGGAGGAGGCCAGCCGCTTTGGCATCCTGACCACCGATCCCGAGGACGGCCGCATCACCAAGTTTACCGAGAAGCCCGAGAAACCCGATTCGAACCTCGCGTCCATGGGTATCTACATCTTCTCGGCAGACGTGCTGATCGAGGCGCTCGAGGCGGACGCCCTGGACCAGCGCTCGAGCCACGACTTTGGCAAGGACATCATCCCCAAGCTGCTCGGCGAGGGCAAGCGCCTGTACAGCTACGAGTTCCACGGCTTTTGGAAGGACGTTGGCACCATCGCCAGCTTCCACGAGACCTCGATGGACCTGCTGGGGAACAACCCCGAGTTCGATCTGTTTGACAAGAACTTCCCCATCATGTCCAACATCACCACGCGTCCGCCGCACTACATTGGCCCGGACGGCCGCCTGGACGACTGCCTGGTCTCCAACGGCTGCAAGATCTACGGCACCGCTCGCCACTCGATCCTTTCGACCGATGTCATCATCGAGGAGCGCGCCGTGGTCGAGGACTCCGTACTGCTGCCGGGTGCGCACGTTAAGAGCGGCGCGCACATCTGCCGCGCTATTTTGGGCGAGAACTCCACGGTCGAAGAGGGCGTGAAGCTCGGCTCTGTCGATACCACCAAGGATACGGCCGTCGTTGGAAATGACGTCGTTATCGGGAAGGGGGAATGATCCGATGATCAATCGCAAGGCCATCGGTTATATCACCGCTAACTACTCTTCGACCTACGGCAGCGTGCTGCTCAAGGACCGCCCCATCGCGTCCGTTCCGTTTTTGGGCCGCTACCGCCTGATCGACTTTCCGCTGTCCAACATGATGAATGCCGGCATTAAGACCGTCGGCGTCGTCATGCCGGGCAACTACCGCTCGCTGATCGACCACGTGGGCTCGGGCAAGGACTGGGGCCTGGACCGCAAGAAGGGCGGCCTGTTCATGGTGCCCGGCAACGCGTATGGCACCACTAAGGGCGGCATGCGCTTCTTGCTGCGCGACATCATCTCCAACAAGACGCTGTTCCAGCGCTCGGACAAGCCCTATGTCGTGATGATGGGCACCAACATCATCTTTAACATGGACCTCAACACCATCATCGACGCACACGAGAACTCCGGTGCCCAGATGACCGTGGTGTACTGCAAGGCTACGCGCAACGTCGATGACGAGACCAAGCTCGAGATTAACGAGAACGGCCGCCTGACGGGCGTGAGCGCCGGCGTCGTATACGGCGACAACGCCTCCATGGACTGCTGCATCGTCAACCGCGAGACGCTGCTCGAGATCATCGACCATTACCAGGCCGCCGACTATCTGGATCTGCTCGAGGCACTCCAGGGCGACTTTGGCAACATCGACGTGTGCAGCTACGAGTACAAGGGCGAGGTCGTGGGCGTGTTTAGCGAGAAGTCGCTGTATCGCCGCAGCATGGACCTGCTCGACCAGACCGTGGCCGACCAGCTCTTCGATCCCGAGCGCCCGATCCTGACCAAGGCTCACGACGTGCCGCCTTCGCGCTATGCGACCGGCAGCCACGCGTGCAACTCGATCATCTCGGCCGGCTGCATCATCAAGGGCACCGTGCGCAACTCGATCCTGTCGCGCGGCGTTGTGGTCGAGGAAGGCGCTTCGGTGACCAACTCGATCATCAACCAGAGCTGCATTATCAAGAGCGGCGCCCGCGTTGAGAATGCCATCCTGGACAAGAACAACGTGGTTCCCACCAACACCGAGCTTCGCGGCACGCCCGAGAACATCCTGGTGCTGGGCAAGGCTCCGTTAACTCCCGATACCACCATCGTGCATTAACGTAGGCACCGCAACATCGCTCGTAACATGTAGAATAGCCGCCCGGTTTGTGCCAGGCGGCTATTCTCGAATTGCAACAGGGAGACAATATGGCAGATTCCAGCAAAAAGATGCAGATCGTGTTTGCCTCGGCCGAGTGCGCACCGTTTGTAAAGACCGGTGGCCTGGGCGACGTGGCGGGCTCGCTGCCTGCGGCGCTCGTGCGCGCCGGCGCCGAGGTCATCGTGATGGTGCCCAAGTACGCCACCATCAAGGACGAGTACAAGGCGCAGATGGAGCACTTTGCCGACTTTTACGTGAGCCTGGGCTGGCGCAACGAGTACTGCGGGCTTGAGAAACTCGAGCACGACGGCGTCACCTATATGTTCGTGGACAACGAGCGCTACTTTGCGCGCGACTATCCGTACGGCTTCTTTGACGACGGCGAGCGCTTTGCGTTCTTCTCCAAGGCCATCACCGAGAGCCTGCAGCACCTGCCGGCCGGTTTTGAGTGCGACATCCTGCACTGCAATGACTGGCAGACGGCACTGGCGCCCGTGTTCTTGCGCGAGTTCTACCAGGGCCTGCCGCTGTACGACCGCGTCAAGACCGTGTTCTCGATCCACAACGTGGCGTTCCAGGGCCAGTTTAGCGACACCGTGATGGAGGACATCCTGGGTGTGGCGCACATTCCGGCGGCCGCCTCGCAGCTGCGTTGCGACGCCTGCAGCATCAACTACATGCTGGGCGCGCTGCGCTATGCCGATGCCATCACCACGGTAAGCCCTACCTATGCCAACGAGATTCAGACGCCCGAGTTTGGCGAGGGCCTGGACGGCGTGCTGCGCGAGCGCTCCTATGCGCTGCAGGGCATTTTGAACGGCATTGACGTGGCGGGCTTTGACCCGGCGACCGACAAGCGCATTGCTGCAAACTACACGGTTGATGACCGTTCCGGCAAGGCTGTGTGCAAGGCCAAGCTGCAGGAAGAGCTGGGGCTCGAGGTTCGCGACGACCGTCCGCTCATGGTGATGGTCACGCGCCTGACGCGCCAGAAGGGCATGGACCTGGTCATGTACGCGCTCGATCGCATTTTGGCCGGCGGCGTGCAGGTAGCAGTGCTGGGCACCGGCGACCGCGACTACGAGGACGGCTTGCGCTACTTCCAGGACAAGTACCCTGGCACCATGGCTGCGCGCATCGAGTTCGATCCGGCGCTGTCGCAGCGTATGTATGCCGCCGCCGATATGTTCCTGATGCCTTCGAAGTTTGAGCCCTGCGGCCTGTCGCAGATCATCGCCATGCGCTACGGCACCCTGCCCATTGTGCGCGAGACCGGTGGTCTGAAGGACACGGTGATCCCGTATAACGAGTTTACCGGCGAGGGCACGGGCTTCTCGTTTAGCAACTTTAACGGCGACGAGATGGGCGACGCCGTGTTCCGCGCAGCACGCCTGTTCTGGGACAACCGCGATGCCTGGAACCAGCTGGTAACGCAGGCCATGAGCCAGGACTTTAGCTGGACGCGCTCGGCCGACAAGTATCTGGACCTGTACTTCTTTATGCACCCGGAAATTGAGCGCCCGGCGTCGGTTGTCGACGAGCCTGAAGCTGTTGCTGAACCGGTGGCCGCTGAGGAGCCCAAGACCGAGGAGAAGCCGGTTGAGGCAGAGCCCGCAAAGGCCGAGCCTGAGGCAAAGGCCGAGGTCAAGCCCGCTGCAAAGCCCGCAGCTAAGAAGACCGCGACTCGTAAGACGACGGCCAAGAAGGTCACAGCGACCAAGGCGGCGGCAACAAAGACCACCGCTGCCAAGACAACGACCA
>CAJMPF010000113.1 GCA_905215195.1 uncultured bacterium
TCATGCTTTCCGACGACGTCCAGGGCAAGCTCGTCGAGGAGCAGGGCTTTATCCCCGTCTCTGCCATGAAGGTCGTCAAGGACGCCAGCGGCAAGGTCTCCGCTAAATAAGTAATCGCCTCGGAAAGGTTTGCAATGGCAAAACAGCTGCCAAAGCGCGACCTTGAGAACGTGGGCCTGGGCGTCACGGGCGCGTGCGTAGCGCTCGTGACGCTTGCCGTTGCCGCGCTCATCTTTATGGTCGCCCAAAAGGGCCTCTCGGCTTTTCTCAAGGACGGCGTTTCGGTCGTCGAGTTCTTCACCGGCACCAAGTGGGACCTGGCCAACACAGCCGTAAACGGCCTGCCCTATACCGGCGCCCTGCCCCTGATCGTCACCTCGTTTGCGGTCATGGTGCTCTCCACGCTCATCGCGCTGCCCATCGCCATCGGCTCTGCTATCTTTGCGGTCGAGATTGGCCCTAAGTTTGGTTCCAAGGTCTTTCAGCCGCTTATTGAGCTTTTGACCGGCATTCCCTCGGTCGTCTTTGGCCTGATCGGCTTTCACGTGGTCGTCCGTCTTATGAAGAGCGTTTTCCACGTGAGCACGGGTCTGGGTATCTTGCCCGGCGCCATCGTGCTGGCTGTCATGATTCTGCCGACCATGACCACGCTTTCGGTCGATGGCCTGCGCGCCGTGCCCGAGAGCTACCGTCAGGGCTCGCTCGCGCTGGGCTACACCCGCTGGCAGACCATCTGGCACGTGGTGCTCAAGTCCGCCATGCCGTCGCTCATGACCGCGGTCATCCTTGGCATGACCCGCGCCTTTGGCGAGACGCTCGCCGTGCGCATGGTCATCGGCGGTATCGAGGCCATGCCGACGTCGCTGCTATCGCCGGCGTCCACCATCACCACCACGCTCACCACGTCCATGGCGGTCTATGCCGAGGGTTCGGCCCAGGACGACGTTCTGTGGGCGCTCGGTCTGCTGCTGATGGGCATGAGCCTCATCTTCATCCTGATCATCCATATCGACGAGGCGAGATTCGGGCGCGTCCAAAATCAGGAGCGCATCGCCACGGGCGTGCTGACGGCGATCGTCGCCACCGTCATGCTCGTCGTCGTCTCCATGGTGGCCTATATCCTGTTTGAGGGCATCTCGACGCTGTTCCAGCCGGGATTTCTCACGCAGCCCGCGCGCGCCAACGGAACCCAGGGCGGCGTGCTCTACCAGCTGTTCGACTCGTTCTACCTGTTGCTGATCACTCTGGTCATCTCGGTACCCATCAGCCTGGGCGGAGCGGTCTTCCTGGTTGAGTACGCGCCGAACGGCCCTATCCGCGACATCGCTTCCACCGCCATCGAGACGCTGTCCTCGCTGCCTTCGATCGTCGTCGGCATGTTCGGCTTTCTGGTGTTCTCGGTGCAGCTGGGCTGGAAGTACTCCATCATCTCCGGCGCCGTCGCGCTCACCATGTTCAACATCCCCATCCTGGTGCGCGTGATCCAGCAGGCGCTCGAGGACGTGCCGCAGGCCCAGCGCGATGCGTGCCTGGCCATGGGCCTCACCCGTTGGGAGGCCACGCTGCATATCCTAATCCCCGAGGCCATGCCCGCCATCGTGACCGGCATCGTGCTTTCGGCCGGCCGTGTGTTTGGCGAGGCCGCGGCACTGCTCTTTACCTCGGGCATGAGCTCGCCGGTTCGCCTGAACTTCTTGAGCTTTAACCTGTCGAGCCCCACCTGCGCCTGGAACGTGTTCCGCCCCGGTGAGTCGCTCGCTGTGCACATCTACAAGATTTACGGCGAGGGCAGCCCCGAGGCCCAGCAGATCGTCTGGGGCACCGCGGCGCTGCTGATGATTTGCGTGCTGCTGTTTAACGTAGTCGCCCGTATCGTGGGCAAGCAACTGGCAAGGAAGATGACGGCCGAATGAGCGAGATGAAAGCAACGCCCGCAACCGAAGCGGCCACGTCCGAGACCCAGGACTTTCTGTCGAGCGTGGGGGAGAGCGAGAAGCGCGTTCGTGTGAGCGGCAAGGCCGTGAGCGACGAGGTCGTGCTCTCCACCAAGGACGTCAACGTGTACTATGGCGACCACCACGCGCTGCACGACACGTCGCTCGACTTTCATAAGGGCGAGATCACGGCGCTCATCGGGCCTTCGGGCTGCGGTAAGTCGACCTTTTTGCGCAGCCTCAACCTTATGAATCGCGAGATTCGCGGCTGCCGCGTGGAGGGCGAGATCAACTACCGCGGGCGCAACGTGAACACCAAGGCCGAGAACACCTACGAGCTGCGTCGCTCCATCGGCATGGTGTTCCAGCAGCCCAACCCTTTTCGCAAGTCTATTCGCGACAACATCACGTTTGCGCCCAAGCGACACGGCATTACCGACCGCGACGAGCTCGATCGCATGGTCGAGGAGAGCCTGCGCGGCGCGGCGCTGTGGGACGAGGTCAAGGACAAGCTCGACAAGAGCGCCTATGCGCTTTCGGGCGGCCAGCAGCAGCGTCTGTGCATCGCGCGTACGCTGGCGCTCAACCCCGACGTGATTTTGTTCGACGAGCCCTGCTCGGCGCTCGACCCCATCTCGACGCTCGCGATCGAGGACCTGATGTCATCGATCGTTGCCGACCGTGCCATCGTTATCGTGACGCACAACATGGAGCAGGCGTCGCGCGTGTCCAACCGCACGGCGTTCTTCTACATGGGCGATATGGTCGAGTACGACGAGACTGACGAGATTTTCCAACGGCCCAAGGATAAGCGGCTGAATGATTACCTCACCGGCATGTTCTCCTAGTCCGGGACATGCTTGAGGCCCGCGGTGGCCACGGTTGCCGCGGGACTGATTGGAGAGGCGGGTCATCTCTTGCGGGAGATGGCCCGCCTTTTTGTGTCGTGTGCGACCCGCCTTTTCGCTGCTATCATGGACAACGTTGAATTTCTACGAAGGAGCAGGGCATATGGCGATTCTTTTGGGATGCGATTCCGTCAGCCTAGAGTTTCCCACCAAGCATATTTTCGATAGCGTGACGCTCGGCGTGGGCGAGGGCGACCGCATTGGTATTGTCGGCAAAAACGGCGACGGCAAGTCGACGCTGCTGAGCGTGCTCGCCGGCACGCTGGAGCCCGATGACGGGCGCGTGACGCACCGTCGCGGCACCACGATCGGTCTGCTCGGCCAAAAGGACAACCTGGTCGATACCGACACCGTGCATCATGCCGTCGTGGGCGACACGCCCGAGTATGAGTGGGCGTCGAGTCCGCGTACGCGCCAGATTCTGGCTGGCCTTATTAGCGATGTGCCCTGGGAGGGCACGGTGGGCGAGCTTTCGGGCGGCCAGCGCCGCCGCGTGGACCTCGCGCGCCTGCTGATCGGCGACTACGACGTGCTCATGCTCGACGAGCCCACCAACCACCTGGACATGCGCACCATCAACTGGCTCGCGCGTCACTTAAAGGCCCGCTGGCAGCGCGGTCAGGGCGCCATGCTCGTGGTTACGCACGACCGCTGGTTCTTGGACGAGGTCTGCACCAGCATGTGGGAGGTCCATGACGGCCAGGTCGATCCCTTCGAGGGCGGCTACTCCGCATATATCCTTCAGCGCGTAGAGCGCGACCGCATGGCCGCGGTTACCGAGGAGCGCCGTCGCAACATGGCACGCAAGGAGCTCGCGTGGCTGAGCCGCGGCGCCCAGGCGCGTTCCACCAAGCCCAAGTTTCGCGTTGATGCCGCTCGCGAGCTGATCGCCGACGTGCCGCCCATGCGTGACGAGCTGGAGCTCAAGCGCCTCGCCGTGAGCCGCCTAGGCAAGCAGGTTATCGACGTGGTCGACGTGGACGCCGGCTATGCGGATGCCGGCGGCGCGCCCAAGCAGGTGCTCTCCGATGTGACCTGGCTCATTGGTGCGGGCGACCGCTATGGTCTTTTGGGTGAGAATGGCGCTGGCAAGTCGACGCTGCTTGATGTGATTCAGGGCAAAATTGCGCCCACGCGCGGCCGCGTGAAGATTGGCCAGACGGTACGCTTTGGCGTGCTGTCGCAGCAGCTCGAGGAGCTCGAGCCCTACATGGGCGATACGATCCGCGAGGTGCTCGGCAACTATAAGAAGTACTACGTCATCGACGGCAAGGAGACTTCGCCCGAGAAGCTCTGCGAGCGCCTGGGATTTACGACGCAGCAGCTCTGGAGCCGCATCGGCGATCTTTCGGGCGGCCAGCGCCGTCGCCTGTCGCTGCTGCTGACGATCCTGGACGAGCCCAACGTGCTCATCCTGGACGAGCCCGGCAACGACCTGGATACCGACATGCTCGCGATTGTCGAGGACCTGCTCGACGGCTGGCCCGGCACGCTGATCCTGGTGACGCACGACCGCTTCTTGATGGAGCGCGTGACCGACCAGCAGTGGGCGCTGATCGACGGTCACCTGACGCATATGCCCGGCGGCGTCGACCAGTACCTGCGCCTGTGCAACGCCACCGCCGAGGGCGAGCCCGTGGGTGCGCCGAGTGCCAAGACCGGCACGTTTGACACCGGTGCCGCGGCGGCTGCGGCCGAAAAGCCCAAGTCGAGCGGTCAGCCCAACGGCCTTTCCAACGCTGAACGCCAGAAGCTCCGCCGCGAGGTGAGCTCGCTCGAGCGCAAAATGGAGACGCAGCGCGCACGCGTGGAGGAGGCCGAGGCCGCGATGGCCCAGGTCGATCCCACCAACTACACGGCGCTCGGCGAGCAGCAGGCAAAGATCGACGAGGCTCACGCCGCCATGGACGAGCTGGAGATGGCGTGGCTCGAGGCGAGCGAAAAGCTCGAGGGCGAGGAGTAAGCGAGAATGATCAAAGCCGCGTTTTTCGATATCGACGGTACGCTGCTGAGCTTTAAGACCCACCGGATTCCGGCGTCGGCGCAGCAGGTGCTCGACAGCTTTCGCGAGCAGGGGATTGCGTGCGTGATCGCCACGGGCCGTCCGACCTACCAGATGCCGGACTGGCTGTTCGACCTGGGCTGGGATGCGTACATTACGCTTTCGGGCCAGCACTGCTTTGATGCCGAGGGGGTTTACCGCAGCTGCCCGATCGATCCGGACGACGTCGCGGTGATTGTGGACCAGGTGGCGCAGGGGCGCTACGACTCGCTGTGCATGCAGGGCGAGAACTCGTTTGTGAACCGCCTGTCCGAGCGCGTGGTGACGGCTGGCAGCAACGCGGGAATCGTCTACCACGAGGAGTCGTTTGAGCACGCCTTTGACGCACCGGTCTACCAGTTCTGCGCCTTTGTGGACCCGGCCGACGAACATATCGTGACCGACGCCGTGTCGCATTCGCTCACCACGCGCTGGTGCGACCTGTTCTGCGACATTATTCCGGCCAACGGCGGCAAGGACCTGGGTGTGGCGGCGACGCTGGAGCGCCTGGGCATCGACGCGAGTGAAGCGATTGCCTTTGGCGACGGCGAGAATGACCTGTCGATGTTCTCGGCCGTGGGCACGAGTGTGGCCATGGGCAACGCGCAGGATACCGTGAAGGCCGCGGCGACCTACGTAACGACCGCCGTGGACGATGACGGCATCTACAACGCCGCGAAGCACTTTGGATTGATGTAACTGTGGGTCGGCACCCGGCGCCTGGGGACACTCCTTGCGGGGCGTCCCCATTTTGTTTTCGTCCCGCACGTTTTGTGAAACACGGCTAACTTTTAGACAAAGTAGTAAGACATGGGCAACTTTTGCGGTAAAGTTAGCCGTGGAAAGTATCCAAAGGCTAACTAGCAATCATCGCGAAAGGCGGCCCATGGCCCTGCGTGAATCCGGAGAAGACTATCTCGAATCGATCTACGTTCTGTCGGAACGTCAGGGCATCGTGCGCTCGATCGACGTTGCGGAGTACCTCGGCGTAACCAAGGCGAGCGTTTCCAAGGCCATGGCGACGCTGGAAAGCAACGGCTATGTCGAAATGGGCAAGCGCGACGTTCATCTGACGGAGCGCGGTCTGGAGGTCGCTCGCCAAATGTGGGAGCGCCACTGCTTTTTCGTGGGGCTGCTGGAGGATGCGGGTGTTTCGGCTGAGGTCGCGTCGCAAGAGGCCTGCCACATGGAGCACTGCCTAAGCGAGGAAAGCTTCGAGAAGCTGAGGGCGATGCTGGGACGGGACAGCGACCGGGA